>NZ_CAXSQB010000019.1:0-31825 GCF_964239415.1 Clostridium sp. ATCC BAA-442
GTCGTGGGCTCCTCCCGCGCCTGTGTCGACGCGGGCTGGATCTCCGCCGACCACCAGGTGGGCCAGACCGGCAAGACCGTGCACCCCCGCATCTATGTGGCCCTGGGCATCTCCGGCGCCATCCAGCACCTGGCTGGCATGCAGGACTCCGAGTGCATCATCGCGGTGAACAAGAACGAGTCCGCCCCCATCTTCGACGTGGCCTCCTACGGCATTTGCGGCGACCTCTACAAGGTCACCCCCATGCTCATCGAGGCCATCCGCGCCGCCAAGGCTGAGAAGTAAGACAGGAGGAAACTGATGTGGGTTTTGTAAAACTGGAGAAAAAGGGGCACATTGGCATTATAACCATTGACCGGCAGGAGGCCCTGAACGCCCTGAACACACAGGTTATTACCGATCTGGACGAGGTGCTGGATCAGGTGCTCGCCGACGAAGAGATCTACGTGTCTATTCTGACCGGCGCGGGCCGTTCCTTTGTGGCCGGAGCCGACATCGCCGAGATGAGGCAATTTTCTGCCATTGACGGAAAGCGCTTTGCCATTCACTGTGACAACGTGTTCCTGAAACTGGAGAACCTGTCCAAGCCCGTTATCGCCGCCATCAACGGCTTTGCCCTGGGCGGTGGCTGCGAGCTGTGCATGACCTGCGATATCCGGTTGGCCAGCGAGGCGGCCAAGTTCGGCCAGCCTGAGGTGGGCCTGGGTATCACCCCTGGTTCCGGCGGTACCCAGCGCCTGCCCCGCATCGTGGGCATCTCCAAGGCGATGGAGCTTATCCTCACCGGCAAGGTCATCAGTGCAGTGGAGGCCAAGGCTATCGGCCTGGTCAGCGAAGTTTATCCCGCCGAAGAGCTGATGGATAAAGCGATGGAGCTGGCCGACGCGATCTGTGCCAATGCCCAGATCGCTGTGTGCGAATCCAAGCGGTGCATCCGCATGGGTATGCAGACTGACATAACCACCGGTTCTGCCTTTGAGGCTGAGGCGTTTGGTGTTTGCTGCGGCACGGAGGACAAGAACGAGGGTATGGGTGCCTTTCTGGAGAAGCGCAGGGAGAAGAACTTCCACAATCGGTGAGCGCCCGGCGCGGGCTGGTAGCCTTGCATCCGCTCTCTGAGGCGGCTATAATAAAAAGCGCGGTGCGCCTGATAGTCCGGCGACCGTGTCCGCTCCGAAGGGCGTTTGCCGGCGGAGCTGGAGAAGCCTATTAAAGAGTAAGAGGAGAGCGCTATGGCACAGGAGCAGCACCGCACCACAGCACGGATTTTAGACATATTTGAACAGGTGTCCATTTCAGAAGAGGGGCTGACGCTCACAGCACTGGCCCAACGACTGAGTGCACCTAAGAGCAGCCTTTTTCCTATCGTACATACGATGGAAGAACGGCGCTATCTGATACAGGACTACGGCACCGGACGTTATCAGATTGGTCCCGGTGCCTTGATCCTGGGGGCATCTTTCTCCGCGCGTAAGGGTATGGAACCAGTTTTTGACGTCATGCGTCAGGTAGTAGCGGTCTGTCAGGAAACCTGTCAGTTCGGAATTCTGGACCGGGGCGAGGTGTTCTATGTGGCCAAGGAGGATTCTCCCCAGGCGATCCGCATGATTTCCCGGGTGGGAACTCGGCTTCCGGCCAATGCTACTGCATTGGGAAAGGCTTTGCTTAGCGGACATACCGACCAGGAGGTCAGAGGACTCTATCCCGAAGGCCTGCCTAAACTCAGTCAGCGCACCATTACTGACATGGACGAACTGCTGGATCAGCTCCGCGCTATCCGTGAGGGAGCGGTAGCTACCGAGTGGGAAGAGTCAACTGACCAGCTGGCCTGCTGGGCTGTCCCTCTGCGGAAAGACGGGCGAGTGTTTGCCGCCCTAAGCGTGTCGATCCCTGTCTTCCGCTGTGGGGAAGAAAAGATTGCCCAGGTGGCCCAGTGCCTGTGTACTGCTCAGAGCCAGATCGAGAAGCTGGCCGAGGTACACGACATCTGCTGATCCCTCCTGCATGGTTTTTGGAGAATGGAGGGCCGGAGGTCGGGCGTATCAGTGTGTAAAACTTGAATTTGCAAATAAGAATATGGATCTTATTTGGAAACATAAGGGCGCAAATAGGAATAAGGGAGAATAGGAGGGCGTATGGCTTGAAAACCATTACTGATCTTATCAAGAATGTATCCGTGCCAAAGATGGTCAAGATACGTGAGGTGTTTGACGACACCCATATCCCCGAAGCGGATATCGCATCCACTGTGACCCTGGAACTGTCCCGGGAGGCCCTGGGCGGCCAGATCAAGCCTGGCATGAAAATCGCCATTACCTGTGGTAGCCGGGGGATCCATCATTACGCTGTTATGGCTCGCGCTATGGTGGACTTTGTCAAGTCCAAGGAGGCTGAACCCTATATCGTCGCCGCGATGGGCAGCCACGGCGGCGCCACCGCCGAAGGCCAGACCCAGATTCTGGCCGACTACGGTATCACCGAAGAGGCGATGGGGTGTCCCATCAAGAGTTCCATGGAGACGGTACAGGTGGGGCTGTCCGGTGTGCGCGGACAGCCGGTTTATGTGGACAAGAACGCAGCCGAGGCCGACGGAATCCTGCTGTTCAACCGGATTAAGCCCCACACATCCTTCCGTGGCCGGTATGAGAGTGGCCTGATGAAGATGATGGCCATTGGCTTGGGCAAGCAGAAGGGCGCCGAGAGCCTCCATCACCAGAGTCCTGCCATTATGCATGAGTTGGTGGAGGAATACGGTCGCACCATTCTGGAAAATTGCCCTATTCTGGGCGGCATTGCTATTATTGAGAACGCTTATGATGATACATATCTGATTCAGGGTCTTACCGCTAGGGAGATCATTACGGAAGAGCCTAAGTTGCGGGACCTGTCCTACAAGACAATTGCCCATTTGCTCTTTGACAAGTGTGATGTGTTGGTGGTGGACAAGATCGGAAAGAACATCTCTGGCGACGGTATGGATCCCAATATCTCAGGTCGTTTTGTCCAGCCCAAGTACTGCTCTGGCGGCATTGAGGCGGAGAAAGTGGTCATCCTGGACCTGACCGACGAGACACACGGCAATGCCCAGGGCGTCGGTCTAGCGGAGGTCACCACCCGCCGCCTGTTTGACAAAATGAAGCTAGAGATGACGTATCCCACAGGCGTCACCAATACCTTCCTTCACCTGATGAAGATCCCCATGATTATGGACAACGATCGGGAGGCTATACAGTTGGCTCTGTGCTGCTGTCCCGAGGCGGAGGATGCGGATTGTATGAAGATGATCCGCATCCCAGACACCATGCACATTGAGTACATCGAGATTTCCGAGGGCCTGTTGCCCATAGCGAAGGCGAATCCTCAAATCGAGGTTCTCTCTGAGCCCTATGATCTGCCCTTTGATGAAAACGGAAACCTGTTCTGACCCACAGTAGAAAAAATCTGTACTTTGGAAAGAAGGAAATCTTGTGGCAAGTCCTGTAACGCTCATCGCGGCGCTGGTGGCCGCGATCGCGGTCATCCTCTTCTGTATCATCGTTCTGAAGCTTAACGCGGCCATCGGCATGGTGGTGGCCTGTATTCTGATGGGCCTGGCCGGCGGCCTGGACCTGCTCACCACTGCGACCACCATCTCTTCGGGATTCGGAAGCATGATGACCAGCATCGGTCTGCCGGTCGGCTTCGGCACCATTCTGGGCCAGCTGATGAGCGACAGCGGCGCCGCCTCTGTCATCGCCGATAAGCTGGTAGCGGCCTTCCCCGAGAAGCGGGCTATCTGGGGCCTGAGTCTGGCGGGCTTTATCCTGTCCGTGCCGGTGTTTTTTGACGTTACCTTCATCATCCTGATCCCCATCGGCATCACCATTGCCTCCAAGATCAACATGAAGATGTGCTATGTCACCGGCTGCCTGACCATTGGCGCGACCACCGCCCACTGCGTGGTGCCGCCCACGCCCAACCCCCTGGCTGCCGCCGACATCTTTGGCTTCGACCTGGGTATCATGCTGATCGTGGGCCTGGTCGTGGGCTTCATTACCGTGCTGGTGTCCGACTTCCTGTTCATCAAGATCCACGATATGGGCATCTGGAACGAGGCGAAGGACGTGAACCACAGCTCCAACGTCACCGCCGAGCTGGTGTCCGCTCGGAACAGCCAGCCCTCCGGCAAGAAGCAGCCATCTCTGTTCATCTCCCTGCTACCCATCATCATCCCTGTGGTGTGCATTCTCTTCGGCACCCTGGGCAGCGCTATGTTCGAGGAAGCGCCCGTGATCTGCAGCTTCCTGGGCGACAAGCTGATCGCCATGCTGCTGGGCACCCTGGGCGCTTACTTGGTGAGCCTGCCCTACATTGGCCGTGACCATCTGGAAGAGTCCGCCGGCGAGGCGCTCAAGAGCGCCGGCGTGGTGCTGCTGATCACCGGCGCGGGCGGCAGCTTTGCCTCCGTTATCACCGCCACCGGCATCGGCGACGCCATCGTGGGCCTGCTGGGCACCGATACCACCTCCGTGGTCCCCGCCATGTTCCTGGCCTACATCATCGGCATGATCTTCCGCGTGGCCCAGGGCTCCGGCACTGTGGCCGGCATGACCTCCATGGGCATCATGGCCACCATCGCCCCCGCTGTGGGCTGCCATCCTGTGTGGATCGCCCTGGCCTGCCTGTCCGGTGGCAACTCCATCGGCCACATCAACGACTCCGGCTTCTGGGTGGCCACCAACATGTCCGGCCTGACCATTACCGGCGGTCTGAAGACGTATACCCTGGGTTCGTTCCTCTCGTCCCTGTGCATCTTCGTGCTGGCGCTGATCGGCGCCCTCGTGATCCCGCTGTAAGGTCTCTCCCGCGGAAGCGGGGAAAGGAGTATATGTACCATGCGAAACGGAATGATCGTTGAACCGGCGGACAATGTGGTGATCGCCATTGAATCCATCGGAAAAGGCGAGACTGTGACCTATCTGTGCGCCGGTCAGGAGCAGAGCCTGACCGCCCTGGAGGATATCACCATTTATCACAAGCTGGCCGCCTGCGACATTGCCAAGGGCCAGCCCATCATCAAATACGGCGAGCACATCGGTCTGGCCGCCCGGGACATTCGCAAGGGCGAACATGTCCATGTCCACAACGTGGAGGGACACCGGGAAGACCTGGAAGCCAAGGCGTAAGGAGGAAGAAAAGATGACTTTTTACGGTTACCGGCGGCCCGACGGTCGTGTCGGCGTACGGAATAAAGTGCTGATCCTGCCTGCCAGCGTGTGTGCTTCCGATACGACGCGCATCATTGCCCAGCAGGTGATGGGAAGCGTGACCTTCAATAACCAGCTGGGATGTTCTCAGGTGGCTTCGGATCAGCAGTTGACCATGGACGTAATGGCGGGCTATGCCGCCAACCCCAATGTGTACGGCACAGTGGTGGTGTCCCTGGGGTGCGAGAACTGCCAGATGGATCTGGTGGTGAAGGCCATCCAGGAGCGGACCAACAAGCCGCTGAAGCAGGTAATCATCCAGGAGGTGGGCGGCACCCTGAAGGCGGTGGACATGGCGGTCCGCTATGCCAAGGAGATGGCCGCGGAGGCCTCTCTGCTGCAAAAAGAGGAATTCCCCATCTCTGAGCTGATCGTGGGTACGGAGTGCGGCGGTTCCGATCCCACCAGCGGCCTGGCCGCCAATGTGCTGATCGGCGAACTCAGCGACAGGCTGGTGGCCGCCGGAGGCACCTCGATCCTGTCCGAGACCACCGAGTTCATCGGCGCTGAGCATATCCTGGCGCGCCGCGCCGCCACACCCGAGGTCCACGACCGGATCTTTGAGATCGTTCACCGCTACGAGAAGGCGCTCCAACTGGTCGGGGAAGAGGTGCGGGAGGGCAATCCCTCTCCCGGCAACAAGGCCGGCGGCATCACCACGCTGGAAGAAAAGTCCCTGGGCTGTATCCACAAGGGCGGCCATACCCCCGTCATGGCGGTGTATGACTATGCCAAACAGGTGGAACCCAAGAGCGGCATGGTGATCATGGACACCCCAGGCAACGATCCCTCTTCCGTGGCCGCGATGGTGGCTGGCGGTGCCCAAGTGGTAGTGTTCTCCACCGGCCGGGGCACCCCCACAGGCAACCCCATTACCCCAGTGATCAAGATCACTGGCAACCGCCTGACCTTCGCCAAGATGGAGGACAACATAGATGTGGACGCCTCTCCCATCATCTACGGGGGCGATCTAAAGACCATGGGCGACGAGCTACTGAAGCTGGTGGCTGAGGTAGCCAGCGGCCGACAGACGAAAGCGGAGGCGCTTGGCTTTACTGAAATGGCGATCGCAAGGGTGTGCAACTTCGTGTAACCCGCTGCGGGCTGTGCCCGAGAGCGAAAGATCTTGGTAACTTCCGATAACAAAATATTTGGAGATGAACGATCCGATGAAAAAAAACTATGCCGTGATGGACGGCAACACTGCTGCGGCCCATGTGGCCTATGCGTTCACCGAGGTGGCCGCCATCTACCCGATCACACCATCTTCTCCCATGGCGGAGAAGGTGGACGAATGGGCCGAGAGGGGAAGGAAGAACCTCTTCGGCTCCACCGTGGATGTGATCCAGATGCAGTCTGAGGCCGGCGCCGCCGGTACCTGCCACGGTTCCCTTCAGGCCGGTGCTCTGACTACCACTTTCACATCTTCTCAGGGCCTGATGCTGATGATCCCCGCCATGTATGCCATGGGCGGTCAGTTTCTCCCCAGCGTCATCCACATCGCCTCCCGGGTGGTGACCTCCAACCACCACTCCATTTTCGGCGACCACACCGACTTTATGACCTGCCGCACCACCGGTTACGGCATGCTCATGTCTTCTTCTCCCCAGGAGGCCATGGATCTGGGTGCGGTTGCCCATCTGTCCGCCATCGGTGCCAAGTACGCCTTCATGCATTGCTTTGACGGCTTCCGCACCTCCCATGAGATGCAGCGGATCGAGGTGCTGGACTACGAAGATCTGCGCGGCCTGCTGAACCAGGAGGCGGTGAAGGAGTTCCGCCGCCACGCGCTCAACCCCGAGCATCCTACCAACCGGGGCAACAACGTCAACCCCGACATCTACTTTCAGTGCAAGGAGGGCGCCAACGTCAAGAGTGCCAGCGTGCCCGACACCGTCCAGTACTACATGGACAAGATCAACGCCATCACCGGCCGGGACTACAAGTTGTTCAACTACTACGGTGCCCACAACGCAGAAGAGGTCATTGTGGTGATGTGCTCCGCTTCCGAGGCCCTGAAGGAGACTGTGGATTATCTCAACGCTAACGGCCGCAAGGTGGGCATGGTGCAGATCCATCTGTTCCGTCCCTTCTCTGTGAAGCACTTCTCTGAAGCCATTCCAGCGACCTGCAAGAAGGTCGCTGTTCTGGACCGCAGCAAGGAAGTCGGCTCTGTGGGCGAGCCCCTCTATCTGGACGTGTGCGCCGCCCTCAACCAGGCTGGCCGCTCCGACATCCAGGTGGTGGGAGGCCGCTACGGTCTGTCCTCCAAGGACGTTACCCCCGGAATGCTGGCCGCTGTGTATGACAACCTGGACCAGGCCCAGCCCAAGAACAGCTTCACCATCGGCATCAATGACGATGTAACCCACACCTCTTTGGATTATAAGGAGATGGAGCTGCCACATCCCGGCATGGTCTCCTGCAAGCTGTGGGGCCTAGGGGGCGACGGCACCGTGGGCGCCAACAAGAATGCCATCAGCACCATCGGACTGGTAGCCAACAAATACGCTCAGGCCTATTTCTCCTATGACTCCATGAAGTCCGGTGGCTTGACGCAGTCCCACCTACGCTTCGGCGATCAGCCCATCCGCTCTACCTACTTGGTGTCTGCCGCTGACTTTGTGGCGGTTCATGCCCCCACCTATATCACCAAGTATGACACCACCGAGGATCTGAAGGAGGGCGGCACCTACCTGCTCAACTGCACATGGACACCTGAAGAGCTGGAGAACCGACTGCCCGCCAAGATGAAGCGGGACCTGGCCCGGAAGCACGCACAGTTCTATATCATTGACGCCTCCAAGCTGGCGGTACAGGTGGGCCTGGGTGCCAACCGGACCAACAGTATCCTACAGGCCGCTTTCTTCGCCCTCACCAAGGTCATTCCCCTGGAGGTGGCAGTGGAGGACATGAAGAAGAACAACTACAATTCCTACTTCAAGAAGGCCGGCCAGTCTATCGTGGACAAGAACAACTCCGCTGTAGACGTCGGCATTACCGCCGCGGTGAAGGTGGAGATCCCTGACGCCTGGGCCGATGCCGTGGACGCCCCCGCCGCTGAGATCGAGGCCACTCCTTTTGTCAAGGAGATCGTGTTGCCCATGGACCGTCAGCAGGGCGACAGGCTACCTGTGTCCGTGTTCCAGAAGCACGGTGTGCTGGACGGTACCTGGGAGAACGGTACCTCCGCCTATTCTAAGCGCGGCGTGGCCACGATGGTGCCCAAGTGGGACGGCAGTAAGTGTGCCCAGTGCAACCGCTGCGTGGCTACCTGCCCCCATGCGGCCATCCGTCCTGTACTGCTTACCGAGGAGGAAAAGGCCGGCGTGCCCGCTTCCTTCCACACTGTGCCCGCCAGGGGCCTGGGTAAGGGTGCCCCATCCTATTCCTACCGCATCCAAGTCTCTCCCTATGACTGCTTAGGTTGCGGTGTATGCCTGAAGGCTTGCCCTGTGGAGGATGCCCTCACCATGACCCCCTTCGAGGAAATGAAAGAGGAGCAGGTCAGCTTCGATCAGGTGGCCATGGACGAGCGCTACCTGAAGAAGGATGTCATCAACAGCAAGAACATGAAGTCCATCCAGTTTGCCAAGCCCTATTTCCAGTTCTCCGCCGCCTGCGCCGGCTGTGCCGAGACCACCTATATCAAGCTGGTCAGCCAGCTGGTGGGTGAGCGGATGTACATTGGCAACGCTGCCGGCTGTTCTTCCGCTTACAGCGGCGGTGCCCCCATCCTGCCCTACTGCAAGGATAACCGCGGCTTTGGTCCTGCCTGGGAGCATTCCCTGTTTGAGGACAATGCCGAGTTCGCCTTCGGCTTCTTCCACGCTCAGGATGCCATCCGCAAGGAGCTGCTCATCCGCATGGAGAGCCTGAAGGCAGCCGGTGTGGCTGTGGAGGCCATTGACAACTATGTGACCAACTGGGCGGACAAAGAGAAGTCCCGTAGCGTGTCCGACGCGCTGATCGCGGCTCTGGAGGCCGCCGGGAAAAGCGAGGATAGACAATACATCCTGGATAACAAGGAGTACCTGTCCAAGAAGTCCGTGTGGGCCATCGGCGGCGATGGCTGGGCCTACGACATCGGCTTCGGCGGCATCGATCACGTTATGTCCCAGAACCAGGACGTGAACCTGTTAGTGCTGGACACCGAGGTGTATTCTAATACCGGCGGGCAGTCTTCCAAGGCCACGCCCACTGCCGCTGTGGCTAAGTTCGCCTCCGGTGGCAAGCACATCGCCAAGAAGGACCTGGGTGCCATCCTGATGAACTATGGCTATGTCTACGTTGCTCAGGTTGCCATCGGCTACGACCAGGCCCAGACCCTCAAGGCCATCCGCGAGGCGGAGGAGTATCCCGGCCCCTCCATCATCATTGCCTACTGCCCCTGCCTGGAGCAGCACATCAAGGCTGGTATGAGTTGTACCCAGACCGAGATGAAGAAGGCTGTGGAGTGTGGTTACTGGCAGCTCTATCGCTACGATCCCCGCCGCATCACCGAGGGCAAGAACCCCTTCCAGCTGGATTCTCCTGAGCCAGATACCAGCAAACTGATGGATTACATGATGGGTGAGAACCGCTTTGCCTCTCTTAAGAACAACTTCCCAGACCGTGCCGATGCGCTGTATAAGAAGGCCATCGCCGATATCAAGGCCCGGTACAACAAGTACCGCCGCATGGCAGACGAGCAGAACTGAGTCCGCTGAACCCCCTTCTTTGCTGATCCGGTCCGAACCCATGCATGGATGTCCGGATAGATTCCCTTCAAATCCCTTTTCTTACGCGAAAAGTGGCCGCCCCCGGTTGCCCACTGACAGGGGCAACTTTATAGGTGTCTGAAGCCTCGGCAGATATTGCTTCGGCAGTATCTGCCGGGGTTTCTTTTTTGCTTCATGCACCTTTTGTGGTGGGCTGACCTTCCGGCTGGATAAGGTCCACATAGCCAATGTCGTTGTAGTGAATCGCCACCGTCTGTTGGGTGTGCTTGCTCCACTTTACGTCCTCGTAGACCACGATCTTTTGGATGATCAGCCGCAGCAGCTCCTGGATGTCGGTGTACCGCCTTACTATGGAGATAAAGTGGCCTGTATCGGACACCTGCTCCCGCAGCTTTTGGATGGCGGTCTCCTTCTCCGGGAGGGGCTTATTTAATATTTCCACCTCCTGGGTGTAGTTGCCGGAGAGTGTCTGGAACTGCTCCGCCGTGATCCGGCCTAGGATGCTGTCTTTGTAGAGACATTTGAAGATGCTGCCCAGTTCCTTGCTTATCTTCTTCATGGCGGTTAGATCCCGTTCCAGCCTGCGCACTTCTTTTCAGATCTCCGTGGACTGCCTGCTACCAATGTATGCGGCGTATGCGGCAAACTCCTGGGTGTGTTCCCTGGCCATGGCCGTCGTCCGCCGGAGGTTCTCCAGAGCCACGTCATCCAACACACACTCCCGGATATAAGGTGAGCGTCAAAAAAGGGCCGGATTGAAGAAGCAAAAAGGATATGGGAAAATACCATCATAGCGCGGAGAGGTCGAAAGTAGCCTCAACTTGGGTAGTGCTGTGACTTTCCTTAAAGCTACAGCACTTGCCCCAACTTGGATAGTGCCCCGACTTCCGGAAAGTAAGAGGCACGGCACTTATCCCCTCCGTAGAAGGGAAGGTGGCATGATGGAGAAAAGGAGCATCTGGGAAGTAAAGGAGAGTACCGGCTTGCTGAATGAGCGGGCCTGGTCCGGGAGTTCCAGCACAGTGGGCTGAATGTCATGACCTGGTGTGAGCAAGAAAGGGATCACAACGAATCAGTCCTATAAATGGCAACGGAAGGTATTTGAGGCACTGATGGAGCAGCAGGAGGCCCATATTCAAGGCACGGGGCTCAGGGAACCGAAAGTACAGTTTGCAGAATTGTCGTCTCCGGAAGAAGGTACGACTGCCCCGGATTGTTTGGCAGAGATGCCCACAGAAGCGGTACGTCGGGCAGCAGTAATTGCCACGCTGCGTGTGGGTAACGCTGAAATCGATATCTATGAAGGAGCCGATGCCACAGTAGTGGAGGCGCTGTGCAAGGTGGTGCGCCATGCTGAGTGACTTCACTGGAGCGGACCGGATATACCTGGCGGTGGGATACACAGATCTGCGGAAGGGTATTGAGCGGCTTGCTCCTCTGGTACGGCGGCAGTTTGAGCTGGATCCATTTACGAACACCTTGTTTTGTTCTGTGGGCGGCGAGGAGACCGACTGAAAGCGCTTTATTGGGAAAAAGACGGATTCCTGCTGCTATATAAACGACTGGAGGAGGGAAACTTCCATTGGCCGCGCAGCGGAGATGAGGTACGACAGCTGACTTGGCAGCAGTACTGTTGGTTGGTGGAAGGGCTGCAGATAGACCAGCCAAAGTCGCTGAAAGAGGTGGTTGCTCTAAGCGTGGTATAGAGGGAAAATTGTATCAACAATATCTGAAACGCCATCAAAACACTGGTATTTCAAGGTGTTTTATGGTATAATGGTTCATAATAAACGATTTGAAAACAGCAACAAGCAACACGGAAATGGTGACCATTTCGCGTGTGGAATATGACGCGCTGAGCCAGAAGAGCGAGGGGTATGCGGAGCTGAATCAGAAGTTGGAGTGGCTGATGGAACAGCTGCGGCTGGTGAAGAAAAAGACCTACGGCTCATCCTCTGAGCATACCCAAGAGGAGCTGATGGACCGGTTGAGCTTCGTCTTTAACGAGGCGGAGGCTTGGCAGGATGCGGAGAAAAAAGCGCGGGAGGCGACCACGGTGGCAGAGCATACCTGGGAAAAACGTTCGTCCCGGGTGGAAGAAGTGCTTCCGGAGGATGTGCCGGTTGAAGTAGTGGAGCACTATCCGGATGAGGCGGTACAGGTCTGCCCGGAGTGCGGCAGCCAGATGTCCGTGCTTGGCAAAGAGGTGCGGAGGAGTCTGGTGATGATCCCGGCCCAGGTGAAGATCCGGGAAGATGTATACTATGCTTATTCCTGCCAGCGCTGCAAAAAGGAGAGCACAGAAACCCCAGTTGTAAAGGAAAAAAAGAGCCCGGCCGTGATCCCTGGCAGCTATGCGTCCCCGGAGGCGATTGCCCGCATCACCCCCCAGGGGGCCCTCTCTTGCCGCTAATGCGGCAATTCGCCTTGTGGTACAGAAGTTTGTGATGGGCTCCCCGTTGTGCCGGCAGGAGCAGGAGTGGAACCGGGCCGGGGTAAAATTATCCCGGCAGACGATGAGTAACTGGATTTTGCGGGTAACGGAGGACTGGCTCCGGCCGGTATATGACCAGCTCCGCCAGGAATTGGTGGGGCGGGAGGTGCTGCACGCGGATGAGACCACCCTGCAGGTGTTGCGGAAGCCGGGGAAATCCGCCCAGTCCAAGAGTTACATGTGGCTTTACCGGACGGGGTGCGATGCCGAGCACCCCATTGTGCTGTATGAATACCAGCCGGACCGGAAAGCAGAGAATGCAGCGGCATTCTTGCAAGGCTTTGCCGGGTATCTGCACGCGGATGGCTACTCAGGGTACCACAAGCTGCCCGGTGGCATCCGGGTGGTTGGGGGCTGGGCCCACGCACGGCGGAAATTTGACGAGGCGGTGAACGCCCTGCCCAAGGGAGAACAGGCGGGATGCGCGGCCCTGGAGGGGCAGCAGTTCTGTAACCAGCTGTTCTCCATAGAGCGGGAAATCGCCGGTCTTCCATTTAAAGAACGATGTATCCAGCGGCAGAGCCGGGCAAAGCAGGTTCTGGACGCTCTGTTGTCATGGGCAGAACGCAGTAAGTCACCGCCAAAGTCTGCTTTGGGGAAGGATGTGTACTATTTGAAAGCGCAGTGGCCGCACCTGATCCGTTATCTGGAGGACGGGCGGCTGGAGCTGAGCGACAACCGGGCCGAACGCAGCATAAAGCCCTTTGTAATGGACCGGAAGAACTTCTTGTTTGCCAACACCCCAAATGGGGCGCAGGGCAGGAGGTGATTTTCAGCCTGATTGAAACTGCCAAAGAAAATGGGCTTGATCCATACCGCTATTTGGTTTATATAATGAGCAATGCGCCGGTGCTGACGGAAGCAGATGATGATTGGGCCGCTAAGCTGCTGCCGGAATGGGCACCGGAGCGGTGCCGCACGTATCTATCTTGTGTGTGATATAATTTTCATGGATCTGCTGCACAGCAGATCCATTTTTATTGCCGGCCCGGCTCTGCAGTTGATTTGGCATATTGACAAATTTTTCCTTTTTCATGACCCGCCAGAATTGGCGGGAACAACTAATAACGATTCCTGTAAAATAAGTCTGGATATTCATTCCGGATGTTTTTAGGAGGAATTAGCTATGAAAAAAAAGGAAGTAATTGTGCGAGTAGGCGGTACACATCCCTCAATACCTTTTCAGCGTTTAAGAGTGAAAGCAGGCCTTACACAAGAGAAAGCTGCCGAGAAACTATCTTGTGGTACCCGTACCCTCCAAAGATATGAGGCAGGTGAAAAAGAGCCACCCCTGAAAATACTGAGAAAAATGCTCACCTGTTACAACTGCGAAATAGGCGATTTGATCCCCCTGGCTAACAGTTTGGACGAAATAGATTCCGAGGAGCGTGTGTGACAATGGACGAGAAACTGACCCGTCTGCTATACAACCTGGGACTCTCGGCCAATTATTCTGGGTTCCACTATATTACCACAGCAGTTAAAATTGCCGCCGCTGAACCGCTATCTCTTACCATGGTAACAAAATGGCTCTACCCCCAGGTTGCAAAGCACTGTCGGACAAGCTGGAGAGCTGTTGAGAAAAATATCCGCACCGCGCTTAAAATTATTTGGATGAGAAATGCATCTGGACTACAGAAATTATCTGGTTTTGCATTGGACTCCAAACCATCTGCCTCTCAGTTTATCTCCTTGCTTGTCTATCTTATCCAATTTACAGAATAATACCTTTTAGCTCATAGCGCCAGCCCGAGATGCGGGCTGGCGCTATTGCCATTTGGCGTTTACTTACAAATAAAAAATGGTGGGCTCATGATGAACCTATTTTCTTACATAATAGGGGATATCTTCCGATGTGGGTGTCGCATGGGATGCCTGTGTACTGGAGAAAATCGCCGCATAGATGGCTGCAAAATGATTCGCCCAATGGTAAGATACTCGAACTTAGGACAGGAGGTGTAGAGATGCTGGAATGGGTGTCTATGCGGGTGGCGATCGTGTTCTGGGCGGACGCGCTGGAACAGCGGGGATATTCCGTGAAATATACAAAGTGTGGTGCCCAGTAGACCTTTGAACAAGATGGCTTATGCAGCACAGAAGATCGTGGCGGTCTGACGGCCCATGGCCAGGGATTAGATCGCTTTCATCAGGTAAAGGGGGAGCAGCATGGTATCTTCTTATCTGGCTCACATTTCAGCCCAAGGAGAGACACAATAATTCTTTGTCGCTCCCCACACGAGGAGCGTAGATTGAAATACTCACTCGCGTACTTATAAAACAAGGACAGCGTTGCTTCCCCAGTAATCACTCCCTGCAGATGAAGCGTAGATCAAAAGTACTTGGCAAGGGTGTGTGACTTAACAAAACATCAGGGAAATAGGATGCACCTACAAAATTTGCAGGTGCATCCTATGCTGATACACTAAATCGGCTTTGTTGTCCTTCTGATGGGTCACCCTCAGGCAGTCGCTTTTTGTGTTTCTTGATAGATCCTTGATAGAGCCCGGTTAGCACAGGCCGAAGCGCTTCATTTGACGCCAGAGGGTAGTGGGATGTATGCCCAGGTAGCGCGCGGTGGCCTGGCGGTTACCATGGTGGAGCAGTAGGGCCTGCTCCAGCCGGGCGCGGGCATCTGAACGAATGACATCAGGGCTAGGAGCAGAGGTATGATCCGCCAGGCGGGGGAGCGCCATGTAGATATCCGCCGGGGCGGCGGTGGAGTGTTTGCACAGGATGCACAGCCGCTCACAAAAGTTGATGACCTCCCGGATGTTTCCAGGCCAGGGGTATGCGGTCAGTAACTTCATCCCGTCGGGGGAGATGTCAGTCAGGACGCAAGCATGCTTTTCCCGCTCCAGATCCAGAAAATATTCCAGCAGACGGGGGATATCCTGCTTCCGTTGGCGGAGGGGGGGCAGCTCCAGTTCCAGCACGTCCAGCCGGTAGAACAGATCCTCGCGGAACGCACCTTGCTGCACCTCAGAGGACAGATCTTTATTGGTGGCAGTGATAACCCGTACATCCACTGGGATCACCGTGTCGCCACCTACGCGGATGATCTCGTGTTCCTGGAGCACCCGGAGCAGCTGCCCCTGGAGCTTGGGAGAGATATCGCCGATCTCATCCAGAAAAAGGGTGCCCCTGTGTGCGATCTCAAAGAAGCCTGCCTTGCCGCCCTTCATAGCTCCGGTAAAAGCCCCTTCCACATGGCCAAATAGTTCGCTTTCCAAAATGTTGTCGGGCAGCGCGGCGCAGTTGATGGCTACGAAGGGGCCGTTTCGCCGGGGACTGGTGTTGTGGATGGACTGGGCGAAAAGCTCCTTTCCTGTGCCAGTCTCGCCCCGGATCAGAATATTGGCCTCCGCCGTGCTGAACTCCTTTGCGATCCTTATGGTCTGTTCCAGGGCGGAACTAGTGCGGCGAATATCCTGAAAGGTATGTTTGGCTACAAAGCCCTGCCGGTGCGCACGGGCCCGAATGGCCCCCTCCTCCCGCAGGATCTTTTCCACGCTCTGGAAGGTAATGACGCATCGGGGCCCTTCTTCCCCCCCGACCGACACGCAGTTCAGCATGTAGTCCTGCCCGCCGCAGGAAAAGAGCTGGGCCTGGACGGCCTGCCTCTGGTCCAGAAGGGTACGGTAGGGCAGATCAGGAAAAAACTCAGTGACCAGCCGCCCCTTCAGCGGCCCCTTCCCGGCACCGAGCCGTTCCAGAGCATAGCGGTTGGACATCTCCACCTGTCCCAGGTGATCGGTCAGCAGGACACCCTGGAAGGAAGAATTGAGGATGGTGTTCAGTGTTTGAGCCCGTTCCCGCTCAAATTGTGCGGCGCGAAGCATGCTGGCGGCGCTGGTGATGGCGGCGTCGATGCTCCCCCAACCTGACTCGATCAGTACGCAGGGCAAGCCGTACTGGTGCGCCAGATCACAGGTGGAGGATCCGCCGACCAAGGTCTGTGCTCCGTCCGCCACGGCGGCGCGGATGGTCTGCTCTAGCCGTGTCTCGTCCAGGATCGGGTAGGCGCGGATGTCTCTGCCACTGAAAATGCTGGATATAGTCTCGGCACCATCCAGCAGGTTCTGTGCTCCGATCAGAGCGATTCGGGTGCCGGGCCAGCCCTTGACAGCACGGTCGATGGCTTGCACCACGTCGTAGCCGCTAACGCTCAGCTCCACTCCGGGAATGTTCAGCCGTTTCATGGTGCGGGCCGTGAACCCGCGGGCGATGACCGCGTCGGCATGGATATGTTCCAGCTGGTTGTTGTATCGGTCCAGGATGATCTCATAGAACAGTTCGTCACAGTCCGGCCTAGCCAGAAAGACCTGCTCAATCAGGGGGATGCTGGATGAGTAGGGTGCTAAAAACACGATATGATACATGGCCCGTCCTCCTTGCTGTCACGATAGTATAGCATGGAGCAGAGAGAATTGCAAATATGCGATTATACAATGCAATGCGCAATGCAATGCGCTAGACTTTAGCTAGAAATATTTAGAAATTATGAAATACAACTGGAAAGCTAATTGGAACTTTGCCAAAAGACGCTAACAAGAATTTGGATAGATCGATGAAAAGATTTGGGCAAAACCGCCGATAAAAAGTTGGTATAGATATTGCTTTATATCTTGTACCGGCTGATCCCAGATCGTCTCGGCGGACGGGCGGCAGAAACAAAAGAGATAAAAGGAGAACAAGAGCATGAGCATGAGTATCTTAGGAAATGTACCCATTTTACGTACCATGCGGAAATTCCCCGCGGGAGTCATGGTGATCCCCCTGCTGGCCGGCTGTCTGGTCAATACTTTTTTCCCGGACCTCCTGACCATCGGCGGCTTTACCACCGGCCTGTTCAAGGGGGGGATTCAGACCCTGATCGGATTGTTCCTGTTCTGCAGCGGCGCGACCATAGATGTAAAGATGGCCGGCCGCACCATCTATGTGGGCGTGGTACTCACCTGCCTGAAGTTTTTCCTGGGTTTCGGCCTGGGCCTGCTGGTGCGGTCTGTCTTCGGCGAGGCCGGGCTGCTGGGCCTGAGCTCCTTGGCCATCATCGGCGCGGTGACCAACTCCAACGGCGTCATCTATGCCACCTTGGCCAATGAGTACGGTGAAGAGAGTGATGTGGGCGCCACCTCGATCCTGGCGCTCAACGATGGCCCCTTCTTTACCATGATCGCCCTGGGTGCTTCCGGCCTGGGTACCTTTCCGGTGAAGGACATGATCTCCTGCATGGTACCCATGATCCTGGGCTTCATCGTGGGTAACCTGGACCATGAGTGGCGGAAGATCCTGGCCCCCGGCATGGTGCTGCTGCCCCCCTTCAACGGCTTCACCCTGGGTGCCGGCATGAATCTGTTCAACATTGCCAAGGCCGGCCTGTCCGGCATCGTGCTGGGCCTGATGACCCTGGTGGTCACCGGTCTGATCTCCTTCGTCATTTACAGCCTGCTGCGCCGCCGGCCCGATCCGATGGGCGCGGCCATCGGCACCACTGCCGGAGTGGCGGCCAGTACGCCGGCGGCTATTGCCGCTTCCGACCCCAGCTTTGAGGGGCAGGTGGAGACTGCCTCGGCGCAGATCGCCGCCAGCGTGGTGCTCACCGCGATCCTCTGCCCGCTGATGGTCTCTTTCCTGACCAAGTGGAGCGACAAGTGGTTCGAGAAGCGCGGCAAGAAGCGGAGGCCCGACCATACGGAAGCGGCACCCCCGGAGAAGAAGAGCTGAACAGCCTAACGAATTTGAAGAAAGCGTGAGAATAGCATGAAACAGATCATTACCGCCAGGCGGGTGCTCAGAGGCGAACAGCTGGAGCCACTGGACAACGGTGCAATTGTGATAGATGAGGGGACCATCGTCAAGGTCCTGCCCGTGAGAGAACTTACCAACGCGGACCGGGCCGGAGCGCAGATGGTGGAGCTTTCGGAGGAAACGGTCCTCCCGGGCATGATCGAGTGTCACGACCACCTGAGCATTGACGCAAGAAAGGTGAACCACCTGGAGACCCTGGCTACAGCCAGCGAGTGCAAGCTCACTCTGCTGGCAGAGGAGGGACTGATGGACGACCTGCTCTCAGGCGTTACCACCGTGCGCTGCATGGGCGAGAAGTACGACTTGGACCTGAAGCTGAAAAAGGAGATCGAGGCGGGCAACGTGATCGGTCCTGATATCCTGCCCGCCGGGGTGGGTATGAAAGGTTCCAACGGGAGCGGTTACATCGGGATGCCGCACTGCGGTGTGGAGGAGTTCCGCCGCACTGCCCGGGCCAATGTGGCCAAGGGCGTCAGTCTGCTGAAGATATTTACAACGCCCGGCGTGTTTAATGTCAACTTGGGCTTCGTGCCCTCCTTCCTCTCCGCCCAGGAGATCCGCACGGTGGTAGAGGAAGGTGCCCGGCTCCACCTGTCCGTGGCCGCCCACTGCATCGGCGGTCAGGCGCTGCGTGACTGTGTGGAACAGGGGGTGGCCGTCATCGAGCACGCCTACTGCGCTACCCGGGAGGACATCGAACTGCTCAAGGCCCACCCCGAGTGCTGGGTGGACCTGACCACTGGCATCTATCTGGACCCTGAGAGGGAGCCCTATCTCTCTGCGACCGGGGCGGCCAGCGTCCGGGCCGGTCGGGAGATCGTCCGCCAGTGTGTGGGCGAGCTGATCCGGGCCGGTGTCCACTTCACGCTGGGCACCGACGCAAACCACGGACTGCTGTGGAAAGAGGTGGTGTACGCTGTGGAGCTGGGGGCCAGCAAGCTGGACGCCCTGAAGGGCATCACCGTCAACGCCGCCTATATCTCCGGGCTGTCGGGGAAGAAGGGGATCCTCGCCGAGGGCGCGGACGCGGACCTCATTGCTGTTTCCGGAGACCCGTTGGAGGATCCCGCCGTTCTGGCGCAGGTGCCCTTTGTGATGAAAAAAGGTGTTATTTATAAGGAGGGCGGCCAAGCAAAGCCCGGTTGTCGTACATCTATGGTCAAACTGTAACGTTCCCAGCAGTCGAGTGAAACAGAATAGAAACTGTTTGAAACAAATAAGTTCATATATTGCACACCGTTGTTTCGCTGAATAAGAGGAGTGGCCGCACTGCGGTGTCAGTCCCGACAGGAGTCTGTGCAAATCGCACAAAGGAAGAGCGCGAGATCGTGAGAAATCGGGAAATCCGTGAGATTTGCCGAAGAATTTGATATTTGGCATAAGGCTTGCTTTATAGTGATTGCCAATACCGAGAGCGGATCCGCTGTGGTCATTTCGGATCAAAAATGGAGGAATTAATATGAGTCAGTTTACTGGAAAGCCTATTCTTGCCGTGCCACTAGGCGACGCGGCCGGCATTGGTCCCGAGATCATTGCCAAGCTGTGTGCCAACGGCTTTCTGATGGAGCACGCCAAGCCCGTGCTGGTGGGAGATGAGGGTGTGCTCAAGCGGGGTATGCGGGACACCGGTGTTTCCTTTTCCTATACGGTTTTTGGCACGATGGAAGACGCCGTGGAAGAGGCCAAGACGGAGTCCGGTCTGGTTCTGATGGACACCAAGAGCCTAGATGCCTCCAAAGTGGAGTTGAGCGTGGTCTCCGCTGTAAACGGCAAGGAAGAGGCCGATAACCTGGTCATGATTATGGACTACTGCAAAAGGGGCCTGCTGGAGGGCTTCTGCTTCGGCCCGCTGAACAAGGCGGCTATGAAGAACGGCGGCTACCACTTTGAAAGCGAGCATGAGCTCTTTGCCCAGGAACTGGGCGTGATGGACAAGCCCCACGGCGAGATGAACGTGCTGGACGGCCTGTGGACTTCCCGCGCTACCAGTCATATTCCCCTGAAGGATGTCAGCGCTCACCTGACCCTTAAGACCGTGGGCGATGCCATCGACCTGGCTTATGAGACCCTGAAACGGGCCGGCTATGAGGACCCCAAGGTGGCTATCGCCGCCATTAACCCCCACGGCGGAGACAGCGGTACCTGCGGCCGTGAGGAGATCGACGTGCTCCGGCCCGCCGTGGCCAGGGCCAACGCCGAGGGCAGGAACATCGTGGGGCCCTTTCCCTCCGATACCCTGTTTATCCGTGCCTTCAAGGGTGAGTTCGATGCCGTGGTGACCATGTACCATGACCAGGGCCAGATCGCTCTGAAGCTGAAAGGCTTTGAGCGCGGAGTCACGGTGGCTGCCGGCCAGCCCTACGCCATCACCACACCCGCCCATGGTACTGCCTATGACATCGCCGGCACTGGCACCTGTACCACCTCGGCTTTTGAGACCGCATACAAGTTGTGTGCCAAGATGGCCGTTACCGACCGCACCTATCAGAAGCAGTAAAACGGGACAGGCAGACACCTTTTAAATAAAAAAGGGGCCGTTGAGCATGTTGATGCCGGTGGCGGTCCGTCCCTGAAACCGGCTGCCCAGCAGCTCCAGGGTGCAGCGCTGCTCACCGGAGCGGACGAGCCCGGTGTCCACGATGGTGGAGTCGTCCACCGCCAGCACCCGGGCCGCGCAGCGGTCGGCCTCCTGGTACTGGATGGCCCCTTCATACCCGGTGGGGAGGAGGAGTAGCATGGCGGTCAGCGCCAGGCAGAGCACGACGGGGACGTAGTAGCGGCGCTGGGCGGGGTCACGTAGAAAACGCATAGATGGATAAGTACTTTCTGCGCCGAGGCGGATGGGGTGGGGAGACCCCATCCGCCTCGGCTGTATGGAAGTGGGAAAGCAGGAGTTAGGCTACGCCGAGCATGCCGGCCAGCTTGTGATAGATCTGAGTATTGTCGTAGTAGCCGTTGAACTGCCCGGCGTTAACACCGTGGGCCAGCACGGCCACGGGCAGGCCGGTGTGGCTGTAAGAGGTGAAGGAGATGCCGGACCTGTTGTTGATGATGTGAGTGAGGGGGACGCTCAGAGGCTCGTAGGTGCCGTAGAGCACGTTTTCCTCCTGCTCGTACTGGCTGGCAGCGGTGCCGTTGATGCTCTTCTCGTAGGCGGCGCGGAGCTGTCCCAGTTTGTAGTCGGTGAGCACCAGTTTATCGCCCTATAATCAATGTGGCCATTCTAGCAGCAATCCCAGTCAATGAAGCTGGAAGATGCCGCCAGGAAAATGGAAGATAGAATTGAATAGAACTGGCCTATTAAGATTTTCCCAGCGGACACTGGACACAGATCCGCACCAACAATGTCATTGAGCGGCTGAATCGGGGATAGTGTCGAGGATTTTGCGCAAATTAGTTTGCAGGTTCTGGGATGAATGAAGTCAGCCAGCAATGGAGGCGTCCTCAACGGCAACCTCCAGGTGCTTCATATTCATGTACTTTTTGTTGCCCCACTGGGTGCCGGCCACATGGCGCAGCCGGGCACAGACCAGCATCAGTGCAGAGTTACCGTCCGAAAAACTGCCCACTACATGAGTGCGGCGGCGGATTTCCCGGCTCAGCCGTTCAACGACATTATTGGTACGGATGCGGGTTCAGCGTTCACAGGGAAAAACGCAGTAAGTCAGCGTTTCCTCAATGCCATCCTCCACCTTCTTTGCAACCTCTTTCAGCCACATAGAGCGTAGTTGCTCCACTACAGCTTTGGCTTTCTCCTGGGCAGCTTTCTTTATTTCCTTTGAAAGATAGTCATTGGAGCGCCGGGATGGAAACCGCGGTCCCGGTACATTTATTTCCGGCACTATTCTCTGCTAGGCTATGATGACAGCTCTATCGCCTACCTGTGCTCCGTCCCCTCACCACCATACGCCAGCCCACCGGGCTCGTCGGGCGGCAGGCTTGTGAAATTCCGCTCGCCCGCATCAATCCCCCCCTCTGCTGAGCATGCGGATTACTTCTACCCGCCCGCGCTCATTCGGCGTAGCTCCTGTTCCCTATCCAGAGCCAATCCAATTCCCATTCTATAAGCGCAAAAAGCTGGGGCACTCCCCTTTGGGAGTGCCCCAGCTTTTCTCTTCCAAATCCAATTCTCTTACAGCTTGGACAGGGCTGCCTTGTCCGCCACCAGGGTCACGTCGGGGTGGAGCTGCAGGATGGAGGCAGGCAGTCCGGGGGTCACGGGCCCCTTCACCATGCCGTACACCGCATCCGCTTTGTCCACGCCGCTGGCGACCATTACAATCTTCTTCGCGCCCATAATCACGCCCACGCCCATGGTTAGAGCCTGACGGGGCACCTCATCCCGAGAGGCGAAGAACCGGGCGTTGGCCTTAATGGTGCTCTCGGTCAGGTCCACCACATGGGTTGGTACTACGAACTCGCCGCAGGGCTCATTAAAGCCGATGTGGCCGTTACGGCCCACGCCCAGCAGCTGCAAGTCGGCGCAGCCCAGGCTACGGACAAACGCGTCGTAGCGGGCGCACTCGGCCTCAGCGTCCTCGGCCAGACCGTTGGGCACATGGGTGCGCTCGGGCCGCACGTCCACATGGTCGAAGAGGTTATGCTGCATGAAGTAGCGGTAGCTCTGGTCGTGAGAACCGGACAGGCCCTTGTATTCGTCTAGGTTCACGGTGGTCACGCCGGCAAAGGAGATCTTGCCCGCCTTGTACCGCTCTACCAGCCGCTGATAGGTGCCCACGGGAGAGGAACCGGTGGCCAGGCCCAGCACGCACTCGGGCTTCATAATCACCTGAGCAACAATGATACGCGCCGCCTTTTCACTCATCTCATCATAATTTTCCGCCGCATAAATCCGAATCACGGTCTGTTTCTCCTTATTTATATATGATATCTTTTAGATCTTTTAAAGCGGCTCACTGTCCGCCCAGAATATAGCGCTCAATGGCGATGGCGGCACCGTCCTCCATGTTGGAGCCGGTCACGGCATCCGCCGCGTCCTTGACCTCCTGGGGTGCGCTCCCCATGGCCACACCCAGAGCCGCCACCCTGAGCATAGAGATGTCGTTGTCGCTGTCCCCGATGGCCATGGTGTGGGCCGAGTCAACACCCAAAAGTTCACAGGCCATCAGCATCCCGTTGGCCTTTGTAGCCAGACTGTGGGTAATTTCTATACTGTGGGGGCTGGACCATGCGAAGGAGATGGGCGCAGTAGTCAGAAGCCGCTCCGCTTCCGCACGCTGCTCACAGGGCACATAGGGTAGATTGATCTTATCCAGGGCCAGTCCAGGCTGCTCCAGCACGGTGTCTAGGCTGGATACCTCCCGCCCTCTGGTGGTGAGGATGCTGTTCAGGTGAAACTGAAGGCTCTCCGCATGCTCCCGTTGCATATCCCAGCTCTCCCGGGTGAGATAGAGCTGTCCGTCTGCGGACAGCTCCACCGGCTGGCCCAGCTGGGCGGCGATTTCCATGACCCGCCGTGCCACGTCCGTCTCAATATAATGGGTCTCCAACAGCTCCTCGGTGCGGAGCCGACGGATCTCGCCGCCGCTGCACAGGATGCACAGGTCCTCCCACGCCGCTCCGGTGTGGACTGCGGGGGGCAGCATGGCGTACTGCCGTCCGGTGGTGGGTACAATAGCCACGCCCTTCCGGGCCGCTGCGTCCAGTGCAGCGCGCAGCCGGGGGCTGAAAGTCTTATGGTCATCCAGAAGGGCAGTCCCATCCAGATCCATGGCCAGCAGGGAAATCTCCATAAGGGGCACCTCACTTCGCAGAATACGGGAAGAAATCCCGACACAGCATATCATCTTTTCCCACGGGCCGCAACCTGTGCCGGAGGCATAGCGGAGGCCGCGGGCCACGAAAAGGGCCCGCGGTCTGTTATTGTCCGTAGGGAAATGTTCAATCCCGGGTCAGAACAAATTTATCTCCTCTGCAGACACAGTCCGCCAAAAGCAGCCAGGGTTCCGCCAGCCGGCCAATCACATTGACCCGGCCGTCCACAGGCAGGTCGGAGCGGACCAGCTGCACCTCGCCGGAGTAGCGACCGTAGCCGTCGTTGTCCACGGTGATGCTGCCCCGAACTCGGGGCAGACAGTTCTCGGGCTCCACCTGTTTGCCGAAGCAGGAGTACTCTCGGGACTCGGTAAAGCGGATGATCCACGCAGGCGAGTCGGGCCGGCAGGTAAACACCCGGTCATAGAGCCAGTCGCTCTGTTGCTCCAGGTCAGCCGGAAGCTCCAGCACACCCTCCCGGCAATACCGGGCAATACGAGCTTGCTCTCTGGCGGAGATTCCCGGATCGCCCACAAAAATACCGTCCACGCCGAAACGGGCCGCCAGATCGGCAAAGCAGACCGAGGGCGGCAGACTGCGGTGGCGCTCCAGGGTAGGCAGACCCTCATAAATCGGGCCGCGCAGTGCCCCATCACCGGGGATGAAGGCCAAAACCTTCAGTCCCGAGACCTGGAGGGCACGGGTACTCTCCAGGAAAAATTCATCGTCTAGGCCGGTTTCAGGCCGGGGATAGAAGTTGTGCATGGCCATTACCAGCGGCCCAGCGGCGGCAATACGCGCCGCGTCCTCCGGATTGGTGGTGGAGGCGTTGAGCACAACGGGGATTCGGGCCGCCAGGGCGGCAATCTCCTCCACGGAGAAGCCGTAGTCCACCCGCAGGGCCCAAATTCCCATCCGCTCGGCGAGCCGGATCAGGTCCGGCTCGCCGAACTGGGCGACTGTTTTTACAGAGACATCTGCGATAATTCGATACCCATGCCCTCTGAGCCAGCGGCAGGTCTCCTCCGCACGGCGGCAGTAGCTCTCAGAAAACTCCTCGCTGATGTGGAGGGAGAGAAATATGGGCGCACCGCTTCCGGCATTGGCCTCCAGCTCCTCCCGCTGCTGTTCAAAGGAGGTGAGATAGACGGAGAATCCCAGCTGATCAGGCATTGGCCACATCCTCAGCCTTGATGCCAAACCAAGTAATGATGAAGCCCATGATATAGGCGATCACAAGGCCCAGGAAGAAGAAGAGCATCATCATGGGGGTGCGCATCAGGGGCACGGCCACCAGGCCGGAGGGGCCCCAGGCAATGGCCTGGACATGCATCAGCATAACGAAGGCACCGCCAAAACCGGCACCCAGGCCGGCGGTGATGAAGGGCTTGCCCAAAGGGAGGGTGACACCGTAGATGAGGGGCTCACCAACGCCCAGCACACCGGCGGGCAGGGCGCCGATGATGGTCTGCTCCATACGCAGGTTCTTGACCTTCTTGGCCTTGAGCAGGATGGCCAGAGCAGCGCCGACCTGACCGGCGCCGGCCATAGCCAGGCAGGGAAATAGCGTCACGCCGCCCAGCGTCTCAAGCTGAATGGCATAGATGGGGATAAGGCCGTGATGAAGGCCCAGCAGCACCATGGGCAGGAACACGGCGGACATCACGAAGCCGGAGATGATGCTCACAACAGGGTTGGTGGAGTTGATGAGGAAGCTCAGGACATACACCAGACCGTCGGAGATGAAGCCGGTGATGGGCATGAGCACCAAGACATAGATGGTGCCGACGACTAAAAGGGACACCAGAGGGGTGACAATGAGGTCCAGCACATCGGGCACGTGCTTGCGGACAAACTTCTCCACCTTGGCCAGAATCCACACGCCGATGATGACGCCGATGATACCGCCCTTACCGGTGGTCAGCACGGAGTTGAGGGGCTCCACCGCGTCATAGAGACCCAAGGTGGTGGCAATGGTGACAATCTGCGCGCCGATGGACATGCCGCCGATCATACCGCCCATGGCGGGAGTGGCACCGAACACCTTAGCGGCGTTCACGCCGGTGTAGATGGCAAAGTATGTAAGGAATGCGCCGCCGAACAAGGAGAACAGCTGGTTAATTAGGTAGATAGGGCCGGTTGCAGAGGCAATCTGATCAGGCCAGATCTGGCCCATCAGGCTAGCCAGGCCGTTGAACAGACCGGCAGCGATGATGGCGGGAATCATGGGGATGAAGATATTCGCAATAGTACGCAGGCCGCGCTTGAGGGCATTGTCCCTCTGGCCGGCCTTCATGGCGGCCTTATTGGTCTGCCAGTCGTTGTCCGTGCTCATGGTCTGTGCGTTCTGCACACCAGCATCCACTACGAAGATGTCACACACTTTACGGGCCTTACCGGGGCCGAGCACCACCTGAAGGGTCTCATCCTCCACCACGCCCAAGACACCTTCTGTCTTTTTCAGCTTATCGATCTGAGCCAGGGAAGAATCCTTCAGCTGAATACGCAGCCGGGTCATGCAGTTGACCGCGCTGACGACATTGCTCTTGCCGCCCACCAGTTCCAGGATCTTGCGGGAAAGTTCCTGATTTGTCATGTTACACCTCTCCTTTTTTATTGGGGTTACACGCAATCGTTCCGCTGAACGAAACTCAAAAACAGCCGCGGGGCTGTTTTCGCCATGACCAGCTTCCGGCTCACACCGGAATTATCGGATGGCCTCACGGACATGGCCGCGGGCCTTTTCCAGCCGGGCTTCGGCTTCTTCTGCGCCGCAGTCGGCCAGAATCATGGTAATGGCGGTCTTCACGCTACCGCCCGCCGCTGCGATGGTGGCTCTGGCGGTGTCACGGTCCACACCAGTGGTCTCCATGACAATCTTCTCGGCCCGGACATGGAGCTTCTCGTTGGTCTGCATCACGTCTACCATCAGGTTTTGATAGGCCTTGCCCACACCCACCATGGTGGCGGTGGAGATCATATTGAGGATCAGCTTCTGGGCGGTGCCTGCCTTGAGCCGGGTGGAACCGGTGAGCACCTCGGGGCCAACCACGGCCTCAATGGCCAGGTCGGCCGCCTGGCCCACGGCGGAGCCGGCGTTACAGGAGACAGCCACTGTGCGGCAGCCCACTTTACGGGCATAGTCCAAGCCACCCAGCACATAGGGAGTGCGGCCGCTGGCGGCAATGCCCACCACCAGATCATCCTTGCTCAGATTGTGGACCTTCAGGTCGTCCCGGCCCAGGTCCCGGCTGTCTTCAGCGCCCTCAACCGCTTTGATGAAGGCCTTCTCGCCGCCGGCGATGAGCCCCACTACCAGGTCGGGAGACACGCCGAAGGTAGGGGGGCACTCGGCGGCATCCAGCACGCCCAGGCGGCCGCTGGTGCCAGCGCCCATGTAAAACAGTCGCCCGCCCTTCTCCAGGGAGTCAATGGCCCACTCCACCGCCTTTGCGATGCTGGGCAGCAGCGGCTCGATGGCCTGGGGGACTCTAGCGTCCTCACGGTTCATGGCCGTCACAACCTCCAGCGGGGTCATGGTATCCAGATTCATGGTAGCCTGATTGCGGGTCTCTGTGGTCATTGCGTCCAAATTCATGTTCAACGCCCATTCTCCTTCCGCGCCTGAGTGGAGCTGGTGGTACGTTCCGCTCCCGTCCCCTCTAAGCCCGTCCGAAAGCGGAGAAGAGACACTGTATTGCTGCAAGCAACAGCTTTCGCTGTGCATTCATCCTAATAAATCCCGCATTTCATGTCAATTATTTGAGCAGTTTATGGTACATTGTTTCATCGACTGGCTTTTTTTTCTTTTGATCCATCATTTTGGCGAAACTTTCCGGGCTAGAAAGATTTAAATTGTCTGATATGCACATATACATCGAAAAAAGTTTTATTTCTTCCATTGACATATGAAACTTTAGTTGCTATACTGTGCTCGCAAGCAAGTGTTAAATACAAAGCCGCCTGAGTTTTGTGTGCTCTGACGTCCGAGCCAGAAAGTCCTCTGTGCCGGGGTGTTGCCCTGGAAGGAGCGCTGTCTGGAGGGACGTCTTTTTGTTTTTTACGCAGCACAGTCATTTCAGAATCTTGAAAGGAGCGAGCAGTTTAATATGTCTGAGAAAAAGGGGTTTGCCTCCTGGTTCCTGGGCAAAAAAGGCTCCGAAGAGGAGCCCGGTGTGGAGCGTCTGGGCAGCCCTCTGGCCGGAACGGTCGTCGGGATTGAGCAGGTATCCGACAAAACTTTTGCCGATAAGATCCTGGGCGACGGCATTGCCGTTATTCCCTCCGAAGGTAAGGTCTTCGCCCCCGCCGACGGCACGGTGGAGAGCCTGATGGAGAGCCACCACGCGGTATGTCTCCTCACCCTTGGCGGCGCGGAGCTGCTGGTCCATGTGGGTAGAGACACCGTCTCCCTCAACGGCAGGCATTTTGCCGCCCATGTGAAGGAGGGCGATAAGGTCAAGCGGGGCCAACTGCTGCTCTCCTTTGAGAGGGAGGCCCTGCTGGCCGAGGGTTTCGACCTAGCCACCCCCATGGTGGTGAGCAACGGCGACGAGTTCTCTATGGAAAAGGTACAGGACGGCCAGATCCGCCCCGGCGACACCGTCATCACCCTGACCAAAAAAGCCTGACCCACTTCTATATCATATAAAAGAGGTAGTCTGATATGATTCAGTTCCAATACACCATTACCGACCCCAATGGTCTCCACGCTCGGCCTGCCGGCCTGCTGGTGAAGGAGGCCCAGAAGTTCTCCAGCGCCGTGAAGCTGACCCGGGGCGAGAAGAGCGCCGACCTGAAGCGGCTCTTTGCCGTTATGGGCATGGGCGTCAAGTGCGGTGAGACCGTAGAGGTCTCCGTGGACGGAGCCGACGAGACAGAAGCCGCCCAGGCCCTGGAGCAGTTCTTCCGGGAGAACTTTTAATTAAGGAGGCACGTAGCATGACGGTACTGCAAGGCGAAGGCGTGTCCCGGGGTGTGGCCTCGGGCAAACTGCGCTTCCTACGACGGGATGCCCGGGCTCAGCCCCGCCGCCAGGTGGCCGACGCAGAGGCTGAGGTAGCCCGCTTTGACAAGGCCCGGGGGGAAGCTGTGGTTCAGCTGGCCAAACTCTATGTGGAGACTAAGGCCAAGCTGGGTGAGGAGAAATCCCTTCTGTTCCAGATCCATCAGATGATGCTGGAGGATCTGGACTACCGGGACACTGTCACCAGCATAATCCGGAACCAACACGTCAACGCGGAGTATGCGGTGGACCAAACCGCCGCCCAGTTCTCCGAAATGTTTACCCAGATGGATGACGACTATATGAAGGAGCGGGCTGCCGACGTGCTGGACGTGTCTCGGCGGGTAATCCGCCTGCTCACCGGCCAGGAGGACGAGGAGCTGGGCGGCGGCGAGCCCTGCATCATCGCCGCCGACGACCTAGCGCCCAGCGAAACCGCCCGACTGGATCAGAGCAAGGTGCTGTGCTTTATCACCGCCCGGGGCTCCTCCAACTCCCACGCCGCCATCTTTGCCCGTACCATGGGCATCCCGGCGGTGGTGGGGCTGGGGGACAGTCTGCTGGAGGAGTTTGACGGCAGGGATGTGTTTGTGGACGGCGGCTCTGGCGAGGTCTTTGTGGAACCGGACAGCCAGGCCACCGCAGAGCTGGAGGCGCGCCGTGATAAGGAGACGGCCCATCGCCACTATCTGGATGCCTTCCGGGGCCGGGAGGCCATCACCCCTGACGGGCATCGGATTCTGGTGTGCGCCAACATCGGCGCGCCCAAGGATCTGGAGGCCGTCCAGGACGCCGACGCCGACGGCATCGGCCTGTTCCGCAGCGAATTTCTCTACCTGGGCCGGGACAACTATCCCCCCGAGGAGGATCAGTACCGGACCTACCGCCAGGTTCTGGAGGCCATGGACGGCCGCATGGTGGTCATCCGTACCCTGGACATCGGCGCGGACAAGCAGGCCGACTACTTTGAACTCCCCAAGGAGGAGAACCCGGCCATGGGCCTGCGGGCCATCCGCATCTGCCTGGCCCGGCCAGAGGTGTTCCGCACCCAGCTACGGGCACTGTACCGTGCCTCCGCCTATGGAAAGCTGGGCATTATGTTCCCCATGATCACATCCGTCAGCGAGGTGCTGCGGGTCAAGGAGATCTGCGCCCAGGTGCAGGAGGAGCTAAAGGCCGAGGGTATCCCCTTCGATGTGAAGGTAGAGCTGGGCATTATGATCGAAACCCCCGCAGCCGCAGTCATCAGCGATCTGCTGGCCAAGGAGGTGAACTTCTTCAGCATCGGCACCAACGACCTGACTCAGTACACCCTGGCTGTGGACCGTCAGAACGCCCAGGTGGAGTCTTTTTGCGATCGGCACCACGAGGCCCTTCTGCGCCTGATCCGCACCACAGTGGAGAATGCCCACAGAGCAGGCATCTGGGCGGGCATCTGCGGCGAGCTGGCTGCGGATACCACCCTCACCGACTTCTTTATGGAGATCGGTGTGGACGAGCTGTCCATGACGCCCGGCGCCATTCTCGAAACCAAGGCCAAAATTCTGGACAGATAACACTGTCATCTGCAAGAACCATCACAGGGAGGCAAGCCTTATGAAGAGCGCACTGCTCAGGCTCCGGGAGGCCAGAGATTCCCTCAGTGCCACCGAGCGCTCCATCGCCGATTACTTACTCTCACACCCCGAGGAGGCTATGGAGTTGAGCATCCATGAGATGGCTGAGCGGACCTTCTCCTCTCCGTCCACCATGATCCGCATGTGCCACCGCATCGGCTTTGACGGCTACAAGGAGTTTCGCCGTGCGGTGACCTACGAGATGGCTGTGCGCAAGCAGAGCGAGGAGGCGGAGCGGAAAGAGATCGCCCACTCGGACAGCATTGAGGATATCGTCGAAAAGATCACCTACAAGAATATCATGTCTCTGGAGGACACCAAAAACCTGCTGGACGCGGATACGCTCCGGCAGTGTGTGGAGTTACTGCGCAAATGCCGCACCGTGCTACTGTTCGGCATGGGCGCATCCCTCTGTGCGGCTCGGGACGCCTACCTCAAGTTTCTGCGGCTCAACAAGCCCTGCATTGTCAACGACGACTGGCACTCCCAATTTCTCCAGGCCCGCAATTCCTCAAAGGATGACCTGGGCATTGTCATCTCCTACTCCGGCGAGACGGTGGAGATGGTGGAGTGTATGAAGGCCATGCGGGACAACCATACTCCCATCATCGCCATCACCCGCTGCGTCAGTTCTCCTGTGTCCGACCTAGCCGACTACAAGCTCTATACCACGGCCAACGAGTCCACCTTCCGCAGCGGTGCCATGTCCTCCCGCATCTCCCAGCTCAACCTTATCGATATTCTCTATACCGCCTTTGCCAACAGCGAGTATGAGTACTGCCTGGAGCAGCTCTCCAAGACACATATCCGCAAGCCCAGTGCACTCCATAAGCCCATGCTGGAATCTGAAACCCATGGCGCGCCTATTTCCTCCAGATATTAGCCGAATGCTATGGCCACTTTTCCGCCTTTTTCGGTCAAAATGACGTAATTTAGTCATCAACAGAAATAATGTACCAATATTTCTCCGCTTTCTTGATTTATTTTGTTCAGCATGCTACGATTCCCTCAAATATAGCATACTGAACAGTATGCAGGGAAGCGGAGGAATGTTTTATGCGAAAATCTTTTCAGAGGGCGACCGGACTTGTGCTGGCCGCAGCGCTGACCTTCTCGCTGGCCGCGCCCGCCGCGGCCAGGGGGGGGGGGGGGGGGGGGGG
>NZ_CAXSQB010000019.1:31835-69276 GCF_964239415.1 Clostridium sp. ATCC BAA-442
CCCCCCCGGAAACGGCGCCGTTTCCGCGTCTGAGCCCGCTGCCGCGGTCTCTCAGGGGAGGGTTACCTGGGCGTCTCTGCCCAAGCAGGACTGGCAGGCTCAGGTTACCTTCCCCGACTGGGCCGGGTATGTGGACGATACTCTGGCCATGAACAGCCTGTACAGCTTTGGCGGCTATCAGGAGCAGGGCGAGCTTTATGTCACCCTGGCCACCGGCGTCACCGGCCTGCAGCTGTTTGTCAACAACGCCGAGGTGGACACCTCCTCCATGCGCGGCGGTCAGACCTACCGGGTGGATATCTCCGACCTGACCGTCAACGGAACCAACACTGTCCAGGTCTCCGCCATCACCCCCTCCAGCCTGGAGGACGCCGTCACCGTCAGCATCCCCTACCCCACCGTGATTGAGGGCACTTCCGCCGACGTGGGCATGGACGAGGAAATTCTGGGCATCATCGGCAACTACATTGACGCCGAGGTCAAGTACGGCTTCTCCGGCGCGCAGCTGGCCGTGGTGAAGGACGGCAAGCTGGTAGTCAGCGAGGCCTACGGCGCCGTCAACGGCTACAACAAGGACGGCAGCCGGATTGAGGAGGGTGACGAGAACTATGTCCCCGTCACCACCGACACCCTGTACGATCTGGCCTCCAACACCAAGATGTACTCGGTGAACTACGCCCTCCAGTACATACTCACTCAGGGCCCCAACGTGTACGACATCTCTCTGGACGACCCCATCACCAAATTCTTCCCCGAGTTTGATGACGAGGGCAAAACCATCTTCAAGGCGGGCACCAGCGAGGAGGATCAGGCCCGGATTCTCCAGTGGAAGTCCGAGCTCACCGTCCGGGACATCCTGATGCACCAGGCCGGCTTTGACCCCGACCCCCAGTACCACAACGACCAGTTCAATCAGGTCACCCAGAAGCCCGAACAGGGCGTGGACAACCCCCTGTTCTCCCAGGACCGCGCCACCACCCTCACCAAGGTGCTGGCCTCTCCCCTGACCTATAAGCCCGGCACCCAGACCGTCTACTCCGACGTGGACTACATGCTGCTGTGCTTCATCATTGAGCAGGTCACCGGCAAGGGTCTGGACCAGTTCCTGAAGGAGACCTTCTGGGACCCCATGGGCCTGACCCACATCACCTACAATCCCCTTGAGAACGGCTTTGAAAAGGACGACTGTGCCGCCACCGAGCTCAACGGCAACACCCGCGACGGCGCCATCAGCTTTAAGAATGTCCGCACCGATACTGTTCAGGGAGAGGTTCACGACGAGAAGGCCTATTACGCTATGGGTGGCGTCTCCGGTCACGCCGGTCTCTTCGCTAACGCCGAGGATCTAGCCAAACTGGCCTCCGTTATGCTGACCGGTGGCTATGGCGGCAACCAGTTCTTCTCCAAGGACATTATGGATGAGTTTACCAAGCCCAAGAGCCTGGACGCCCCCACCTGGGGCCTGGGCTGGTGGCGGCAGGCTGAGGTGGGCCGTGTGAACTACTTCACCACTCATGCCTCCAGCTCCACCATCGGCCACCAGGGCTGGGTTGGTACCCTCACCGTTATTGATCCCGAGCAGGATCTAGTTGTGGTGCTGCTGACCAACAAGAAAAACTCCCCCGTGCTGGACAACAAGGTGGACGCCAACGACTTCTATGCCGACAACATGGTTTTGGGTAGCCTGGGCTCTGTGGTGGGCTTTGTGTATGAGTCCCTCACCTCCACCCCCGACGCCATGGACGCCGCGCTGGCCCAGTTCGCCACCGAGCGCATCAAGCTGATGACCACCCACAAGGGCGCTTATGATGAGAACGCCCATATGAACGACGCCTTTGCCCTCACCGAATTGGTGGTGACCTGGGCGGAGAAGCGCCAGACCCAGGTCACCAAGGACTATGCTCAGACCGTGCTGGACAACCTGAAGCGCTATGTGGCCTCCTATGTGGACAGCTCCTACGACGGCACTGAGTACAATAAGAACAACAACACCAACGCGGAGAAGTGGGAGAAGGAGCTCCAGAGCCGCATCGACGCCATCAATGTCAGCGGCTCCGCCCCTGCCCGCCCCGCCATGACCGCCGCTGCCGTGGACTCCATACCCGGCACTGATGAGAGCGGCAAATTTACGGCAGGCTCCGACCAGAACGCCGTCTACTTCCCCCAGTGGGGCAGCGCCTCTACCTCCTACTGCTACAACAACAGCCTCACCTGGTTTGAGGGCTACGAGGGCCAGGGTACGCTGTATTTCTACCTGTACAATCCCGTTGACTCCCTGCGCATTTTTGTCAACGGCCGCGAGATGGACACCACCGCCATGAAAGGCCAGACCGGTTCCTTTGCTGTGGACGTGTCTGCCTGCACCGTCAACGGCCGCAACAGCGTCCAAGTTACCGACATGCCCATCGACACCGCCCGCCAGACCATGCTCATGGTGGCCGTCAACCCCACTGTGGTGGACAAGACCGATGACCCCCAGGCTCTGGCCAACGCGAGTATTGACGCCAAGACCCTGGAGATGATTGACTCCATCGTCAGCAACGACGTGAAGAACGGCTTCACCTCCGCTCAGTTGGCCATCATCAAGGACGGCAGCATGGTCTACTCCAACGCCTGGGGCACCGTCAACGCCTACACCCCCGACGGTACGCCCAAGACCGACAGCCCCGCCGTCACCACCGACACCCTGTACGACCTGGCGTCCAACACCAAGATGTACGCCACCAACTACGCCATCCAGTATCTGGTGGCCCAGGGCGAGCTAAATATCAACGATCCCATCACCAAGTACCTCCCCGGTTTTGTGGCCAAGACCATTGAAATCAAGTACGACACTGCCAACGGCACCGGTGCGCCCGACTTGGAGACCGCCAAGGCCTGGAAGGCCGAGCTGACTGTGGCCGACATTCTCCAGCACCAGGCCGGCTTCGCCCCCGATCCCCAGTTCCACAACGACAAATTCAACCAGGTCACCCAGCTGCCCGACCCCAACACCGACAACGTGCTCTACGCCATCGGCAAGGACAAGGTGGCCGAGGCCATCTGCAAGGCCCCCCTGGTCTATGAGCCCGGCACCAAGACCGTCTACTCCGACGTGGATTACATGCTCCTGGGCCTCATCATCGAGCAGGTCGCCGGCAAGGATCTCAACACCTTCCTGAAGGAGAACTTTTGGCAGCCCATGGGCCTGGAGCACATCACCTACAATCCCCTTGAGAACGGCTTTGAGAAGGACGACTGCGCCGCCACCGAGCTCAACGGCAACAGCCGCGACGGTGCCATTGACTTCACCGGCAACCGTACCGGCACCATCCAGGGCCAGGTTCACGACGAGAAGGCCTTCTACGCCATAGGCGGGGTCTCCGGACACGCCGGTCTCTTTGCCAACGCTGAGGATCTCGCTACGCTGGCTCAGGTCATGCTCAATCAGAGCGGCTACGGCGACAACCGTCTCTTTAGCGCAAATGTGAACGAGTACTTCACCTCCCGCAAGGACTCCTCCTCCACCTGGGGGCAGGGCTGGTGGCGGCAGGGCGACTGCGGCCGTCCCTGGTATTTTGGTGTCCAGGCATCCCGGGACACCATCGGCCACCAGGGCTGGACCGGCACTCTTACCGCCATTGACCCCGAGCAGGATCTGGTTGTGGTCTACCTGACCAACAAAATCAATTCCCACGTCACTAACAAGGAGGCCAACCCCAATCAGTTCGACGGCAACTGGTACACTGCCTCCACCCTGGGCTTTGTCTCCGCCATTCTGTACCAGGGCCTGACTGAGAACAGCTCCGCCGATGACATTCAGCCTGCGCTGGACGCTCTGCTGGGTGATATGGCTGTGGATAAGATCCGTCTGGCGGCGGCCGAGGGTATCACCGACCCCACTCATCCCCTTGTCCGCTCCACTGAGTGCATCTCCGATCTGGTTTACCAGACAGCTCAAGCGCGTCCCACTACCGCAAACCTCGCCATGGTAGATACTGTATCCGCTCAGCTTTGTGCGTTGGCAAAGTTTGGAAATGATGACCGCTTGGTTCGTGTCATGACGTATAACGTTCATTTTGGCCAGAATATGGGCAATAATTATGACCTCCAGTCTATCGCTAATGTAATTACCGACTCAGGAGCCGATATTGTCTGCCTCCAGGAGGTCGATGTCAACTGGGGTGAGCGCAGCAACTTTGATGATACTCTGGCGATTTTGGCTGAGATGACCGGTATGGAATCTTTCTATGCCTATATCTATGATAAACCCTCCTCCAGAGGGCCTGGGTATCCAAATGAGCGCTTCGGTGTGGCTTTCCTCAGTGAATATCCTATTATCTCCTCCGACAACCATGAGATCACCCGCTGGAGTACTCAGGACGGTGATCCCCAGCCTGGCGATCCCAACTTCCCCGGTACCACACCCGGCTTTGGTGAGATCGTCGTGGATGTGGACGGCGTAAATGTCCGGCTATACAATACCCACTTGGATTACCGCGGAGAGAATCCTCACGACTATCCGCATACTATTCGTCTGGATCAGGTCAATGATATGCTCAAGATCATGGATGTGGAAGCCTATCCCACCATCCTGGCCGGCGATATGAATGCCGACGTGGCGGACGGATCCGCCGCTGAGGTATTTGATCCGCTTCTTGCAAAATTTGACGATGCAGGGGCTTTGAAAGGAAAGGGAGACTGCAATTCATTCCCCTCCAATTCACCGGACAGAAGAATTGATTACATTCTTACCACTCCCTCTTCCATTGATGTTCTGAATTCTTTTGTTATCAACAGCCAAGCCTCTGACCACTGCCCTGTTGTAGCTGATTTGCTTGTCCATGGAACTACCCCCTATGTTCCCCCTACTGGCGGGGGCAATACAAAGCCCACTGAGCCTGAGTGGGAGAATCCCTACTCTGACGTGTCTGACGGCCACTGGGCATATGATGCCATCCGGTTTGTCACCGAGGAGAAACTGTTCCAAGGCGTCACTGACGGTAGCTTTGCGCCCAATATGACTATGAGCCGCGCCATGCTGGCCACCGTGCTCTACCGCGCGGCAGGCTCCCCCTCCGTCACCACCTCAGTCGGCTTTACCGATGCGCCCGGCGGCAAGTGGTACAGCGACGCGGTGAACTGGGCTGCTACTGAGGGCATTGTCAAGGGTGTGGGCGGTAGCCGCTTCGCCCCCGACGACAATGTCTCCCGTGAGCAGATTGCCGCCATCCTGCATCGGTATGCCATCGCCTCCGGCGAGGATGCCAAGGCGAACACCGCTGTGCTCAACAGCTTTGGTGACAGCACCGCTGTCCACGCTTGGGCTGCCGATGGCATGGCTTGGGCGGTGGGTGAGGGCATTCTCACCGGCAAGCCCGGTAACCTGCTGGCTCCCACCGAAAGCGCTACCCGCGCCGAGGTAGCCGTTATGCTGATGCGTTTCCTCAGCGAGTAAACCGCCATATCTTTTTCTAAATATCCGGGGAAAGGCGTTACAGCCTGCCCGCGGATATTTCTTCAAGACATTTCGCCAAAAGTACAAAATAATGGAGGACCCTGTGGGGAAGTGTCAAGATTTTTTCGCAAAAAGGTTTGCAGCTTCTGGCATGAATGAAGTCAGCCAGCAATGGAAGCATCCTCAACGGCAGCCTCCAAGTGTTTCATATTCATGTACTTCTTGTTACCCCACTGGGTGCCGGCCACATGGCGTAGCCGGGCACAGACCAGCATCAGAGCAGAGTTGCCGTCCGGGAAACTGCCCACCACACGGGTGCGGCGGCGGATCTCCCGGTTTAGCCTCTCAATGACATTGTTGGTACGGATGCGGGTCCAGTGCTCGCTGGGAAAATCGCAATAGGTCAGCGTTTCTTGAATGCCGTCCTCGACCTTCTTGGCAGCCTCCTTCAGCTTCATGGAGCGCAGCTCCTCCACAACGGATTTGGCCTTCTCCCGGGCGGCCTTCTTGCTCTCGTAAGCGTGGACCGCCTTGAGCATCTTGGCTACCAGCTTCACTTTGGAACGAGGCGTTACAGAGAAAACATTGCGATAGAAATGGAATGTACACCGCTGGTATTTGGCCTCAGGAAACACTTCTCTCACAGCCTCCAGCATACCAAAGCACGATGAGTTTCACGCCACGCAGGCCGCGGCCACGCAGCCACTGGAAGAAGCTAATCCAACTGGGCCTTGTCCTCTTTCATGCCCTCAGCGGCACCTAAAACCTCGCGGTATCCGTCCTCATTGACCGCAATTGCTACCAGAATGGCCACATTTTCAAACTCTCCGCCCCAGTTGCGGCGCAGGTAGATTCCATCCACATAGACATACGGATACCCCCCACCTTGCAGAGGACGGTTCCGCCAATCCGCAATGTGGACATACGCTTTTCTATTTCGTTCACTAATGGTGGAGGGAGAGACCTTGCTGCCCCACAGAGCCTCGGTAATGTCCTCTACACGCCGGACAGATACGCCCGCCAGGTACATCTCAATGAGTGCCTCTTCCACGCTACTCTCCCGGCGGCGATACCGCTCAATAATAGCTGTCTCAAAGGAGATTCCCTTGAGTTTGGGCACCTTGAGGGTAATATCCCCAGAAGTGGTGGTGAGGTTGCAGTTATAGTGGCCGTTGCGGTAGCTCTGGCGCTGCTCATTGCGCTCGTACCGGGCAGCCTGGGTCAACTTCTCTGCCTCGGCCTCCAGCAACTCATTGAGGGTTTCTTCGACGCTGCCGCGCACCAGTTCCTTGAGCTGCCCCTTGATTACTTCCTCGTTAAGCTGTACAATCTTTTCAGACATGGTTTGCTGTCTCCTTTCAGAATGGTGTGTCGCGACTTCATTCTACCAGAGATCTGCAAACCATGTCTTTTTCTTTTTGCGAAACCTATTTTACCTAACCTAGGCATGGTAGTGTCAAGTATTTCTCGCAAAATAAAGCATATTAAAGCAGTGGACAAAATATGGTGAGGATGCTCAACGGCGTATGCCAACGAGATCAAGCGGCTCTTTTTGCGTCCATCCAGCTCTTTAGTTGGATGGACGCTTTTTATTGGGTCGGGAAACCACCGGCTCTGCCGGTGGAGGTGCCCCGTAACAAAGCTTTAGCTTCAAGCATCGAGCGAAGTGAGCTGCTAACAACGGGTTACCAGCGATGAAAAACTTTCGTTAGAACAGTAGTTGCCCGTTTACCGGCCGTGGGGCAAGCGATGCGAGTGGAATAAATTTCAGCGCGTCTTGAGACGCATGCCGGTAATAGGCCCTTATAGGGCCAGCTCAAGTCACCGGCTTAGCCGGTGGTTATGACTTGCTGACACAAAAAATATCGAAAAAAGTTTTTAATCCGGACATGAGCTGTCCGCTTTAACCTGTATGATTCGGCCATGGAGGTGAAAGGGGGTGAGAGTGTGAGGATGAACGATCGGCAGCAGCAGCTTATCAGCCTGCTGTGTCAGCGTCGGAGTGATAGCATTCAAAATCTGGCGATGGAACTTGGTGTCTGTGAGCGAACGATTCGCCGGGATATTGAAGAACTCACACTTACTTACCCAATTGAGACTGTCCGTGGCCGATATGGCGGTGGGGTCAGGATGGCAGACTGGTACTTTCAGGACCGGCCAAAACTGACTCCCAAACAAACAGCGCTGCTCAAACGCCTAGCTATTGGGCTGTATGGTGAAGATTTAGATGAGATGAATCGAATTCTCACCCACTTTGCTTCCTGAAGGAGCCTGACTACAGGCCCCATTGTTCTTTGACAATTTCATACCAGCAGTGCGGAATCCTACATAGACAATATGTATGGCGCGCCAGGACCCAGAGGGGGCAGACAAGCCCCCCTGGTGAGCGATAACGCCTATATAACACGGCCCCGGCAAGGCCGTCGTATATTCCCTGGGTTGAAAGCAGCAGAGGCCCTGGGAGTATGCCTGTGAAGGTCTGCCAAACCTTGTCCGTACTGTTCCCAACTCATCTGGGGGCGAGCCGCAAATACGATGAGAAAAAACGAATCAGACCAAATGAGGGGGATATTCATGGATGAATACCAAGGATAACAGGCAAAATGTCCATAACGAAATCGACCATATTTTCAGAAGCCTGCTCCCTGCCCAGGGGATGGCGGAGCGTCCGGCACAGATCGTGTTGAGCCACCAGATGCTGGACGCTATGCTGGACGGCGGCATCGCCCTTTGTGACGCTGGAACTGGAATCGGCAAGACCTATGCCTATCTGGTGGCCGGGACGGCATTCCACCGTTTCCGGGCCGCGCAGGGCTTGACACCGCTTCCGCTTTTGATTTCCACCTCCAGCATCGCCCTCCAGGACGCGGTGGTGAACAGTTACCTGCCTTTTCTCTCCAAACTCCTGCTGGTAGACGGCATCCTGCGGACTCCACTGCGCGCCATCATACGCAAGGGCAAGTCCCACTATGTGTGCGATGAGCGCCTGAGACAGCGGCTGCAAGTTGTCAACCTGGAGCGGAAAAACCCCAAGGCGCGGGAGGCCCTGTTGTCTCTGCGGGATCATCTGGACCTGGATCTGGCGATCCATCTCAGTGGTTATGACCGGGAGCGCGTATGTGTTCCCCAGATATGCGACTGTGGCCGGTGTGACTGCCGGTATCTCTGCTTTATGGACGTGTGTGATTCCGGAAGGTATCAATTTCAAATCTGCAACCACAACCTGCTTCTGGCAGACGCCATTCACCGCAGCACGGGGAAGCGGCCCATCTTCCCGGAATACAGCGGGCTCGTCATTGACGAGGCCCACAAGCTGCCGGAAACCGCCCAGCAAATGTTTGGCATCACGTTCATGGCGGAAGAATTGCGGGCCCTGATCCACAGCCTGCGTCGGGAACGCTACCTGCTGGCGTCCGAGACTTTGGCGTCAGCGGCAGAACCTCTGCTGAAGGAGCTGTCCAGGCCGTGGGATACAGAACGGCCCTTCTCTTATTTCGCTGGCCTGCTGGCAGGTCCGAACCGGACACTCCTGGTGATCCACCAGCAGCTCAGCGACCTCCTGACGCCCAGCGCCCGAAAACAATTGGAGCAGGTATCCAGCAAGTCGGAACTGTTCAGCAGCCGGCGGCCTGAGATGGTGTTCTACACAGCAGAGGATGAGCGGGGCGGCTCCATGCTGTGCGCCTCCGCCGCCGACCTGACCGCTCAGTTCCGCCAGACCCTCTGGCTGCAGGACAAGCCGATGGTCCTGGCCTCCGGCACACTGGCCGTGGGCCGTGACTTCCGGCATTTTAAGGGGGAGACCGGCCTGCTGGCGGATGGCCGTGTGCGGGAATTCGTCGCACCGTCCCCTTTTGACTATAACAGAAACTGTTTGCTGTATCTCCCCCACATCTCTCCCAGCCAGGGGGACAAGGACTACTACGACCAACTGGCGGAGGAGATCATCGCCCTGCTGGACGCGGCCCATGGCCACGCCCTGGCGTTATTCACCTCCTACGCCGCCATGTCCGCCGTAAAGGAGCGGCTGCGGAGAGGGGCGCTGAACTACCCTCTGTTTACGCTGGGACGAAACAGCGCACATACCATGGAGCAGTTCAGGGCCAGCCCCGGCAGTGTCCTGCTGGCCACCGGCGCGGCCTGGGAGGGCTTTGACTTCCCAGGCGACTGCGTGTCTCTGCTTATCATCCCCAGGCTGCCGTTTCCCCTTCCCGATGCCCGCAAGGAAAAAGAGCGGGAGAAGCACCCTACGCTCCGTGCTTTCCTGCGGGCGGTGGTGGTACCGGAGATGCAGATCAAACTGAAGCAGGGCTTTGGCCGGGCCATTCGCACAGAGACGGACACCTGCGTGGTGGCCATCCTGGATGAGCGGGCCACCCAAGACCATCGCTATTTTATGGATGTAATCGCCACCCTGCCGGAGATGCCGGTCACGGACAGTCTGACGGAGGTAGAGCAGTTTATCCGAACCGTTAAGACGGAGCGCTACTTCCAGGAGGGAGCGGTGTCATGATCAACGCCAGGACGGAGCTGCAGTACCGAATCGCCCTGGGTATTCTGGCCCAGATGCGGGAGGCCAGCTTTGTTACGGAGGATGAGGCCGCTGTCATCCAGCGGTTGGCGGCGGAGAAATACCGTCCGGTAACTGTTCGGGAATTGTGATAGCTATTCCGGGCAAGGTGTGGTAGTGTTGTTGTTGCCAAAAACGGGGAAGGACGGATGCCCCGTGAATGGAACAGAAAACCTCACTGCGCGTGTCGGTATATGGCCGGGTTGGCAGCGCTGACCAGGCCTCTCGGAATTATTTGGACAATCTGGAGAACTGCCATATCATAGAGCGATAAAATAGAACAGAGAGGAGTTGGAAAGCATGGCGTTAAATGTAACTGTGATCCCACCCAAGGCGGTACAGCCGGACATCCTGCGGGTGGCGGCGTACTGCCGGGTCAGTTCTGATTCCGCCGATCAGCGCCACTCCTATGCCACTCAGATCAAGGAGTACACGGAACGGATCAACGGCCATGCTGGCTGGGAGCTGGTGGACGTGTACGCGGATGAGGGGCTGACTGGTACCAGAATGGACAAGCGGGAGGACTTCAACCGTATGCTGGCCGACTGTCGAAAGGGCAGGATCGACAAGGTGCTGGTCAAGTCCATCTCCCGCTTCGCCCGCAACACCCGCGACTGCCTCGCCTCCCTGCGGGAGCTGTTCAGGCTGGGGGTATCCGTCTACTTCGAAAAAGAGAATATTGACACTGGAACGCTCACCACGGAATTGATGGTGAGCGTTTCTGCATCCCTGGCTCAGCAGGAATCCATCTCCATCTCTCAAAACCAAAAGATGAGCTACCGGAGGCGTATGGAACGCGGAGAATTCATTACCTGTTACGCCCCATATGGATATGATATAAAAGGGAAAGAACTTGTTATTAATCCTGAACAAGCAAAGGTCGTTAAATATATTTTTGAAAAATATGTAAATGGATGGAGCGTAGAAAAAATAGCGGCCGCTTTGACACAACAGAGTATACCGACTGGCTTCGGACGAGATAAATGGTGGGATTATCCTATTCGCTATATCCTCAAAAATGAAAAATATGTTGGGGACTCTTTATGTCAGAAATTTTACACAACGGATAATTTTCCATTTGAAAATAAAGTAAACAAAGGCGAGCGAGATCAATATTATATTGAAAATACTCACCCTGCTATTATCTCAAGAGACATATTTGAAAAGGCACAGAAATTACTTGAGCGTAGATCCAGCCATAAAAAAACAACGCAGCATACCTATCCGTTGACACTTAAAATTTATTGTGGAACGTGTGGAACAGTATTTTCGCGGCGAATCATTCATGAAGGATTTTCGGCTTGGGTATGTCGAAAGCACGATAAGAAAGCATCGGACTGTCCCAATGGCCGAATTCCAGAGGCAGAATTTTATGCTGCCTTTGTACGGATGTACAACAGGCTGAAGCAGAATGAAGGGATTGTCCTGCGGCCCATGCTGGAGCAGCTGGACGGCCTGCGGACCGCCCTTCTGCGGGAGAACCCCGCCATGCTGGCGGTCAACCAGGCCATCGCCCAGGCCGCCGAGCAGAGCCACAACATCAGCAAGCTCCAGAGCGCCGGACTGCTGGACGCGGAAGCCGGAGCCGCCAAGCAGAGCGCCATCAATGCCCAATTGACGCAGCTCCGTGCGGAGCGCCGCAGGCTACTCAAGAACGACGACATTGAGGAAGCGGCGGAGGCCCTGCGCCAGACGGCAGAGGCCGTACAGCAGGGCACGGAACGGCTGGACGGCTTCGATGAAGGGCTGTTCGACACGCTGGTGGAACGGATCGTCGCGGAGTCCCAGACCCGCGTCCGCTTCCGGATGTGGGGTGGTCTGGAGCTGGTGGAGCAACTACAGGAGGCTGTGAGATGACAAACAGGAAGCTATTGTATGGATACAAAATTCAAGATGGCGGGTTGTCCGTCGTGATGGAGGAGGCCGCTGTTGTCTCCAGGGTGTACTCCCTCTACGCTGCCAGCCTGTCCTATCAAAAGATCTCGGATACCCTGAATGAAGAACACATCCCTTACAGCCGGGAACGGCCCGAATGGAACAAGCACAAGGTCAAGCGCCTGCTGGAGAATCCCCGCTACATTGGCCGGGACGGCTATCCGGCTATCGTTGACGACGAGATGTTCCAGACCGTCCAGGCAATGATCCAAGAGAAAACAGCCGGATACGACCCCAGGCCGGACCGTCCAGCCCTTCGGCTGAAGGACTGTATGCGCTGCGCCCAATGTGGCGGAACACTGCACCGGCTGGCTGGGAAGGGCCGCAGGGCGGATATGCTGTATCTCAAATGTGTCCGCTGCGCCGCTATGGTCACCATTGCGGACGCCGGGCTGCTGGATGAGGTGGCCCGGCAGTGGGCGAAGCACAAGGCGTCCCGCCAGGAGCCGTACCAGCCCTCCAGTGAGGTCATTCGCCTGACCAATGCCATCAACCGCGGGCTGGAACACCCGGAGTCACCGGAGGAGGTTGTCTCCCTGATTCTGCAGGGCGCTTCGGCCCGGTACGACTGCTGCCCCGCGGCAGCTCCATATGAGAATGCAGACCGTCCGCTGGATGTGGATCTCAACCGCATCCGGCAGGCGGTCTCTTCTATCACCATATCGGCAGACAACACGGTGGCGGTTATTTTCCAATAGACCACCGGGAAAGGACTGGAAATGAACATGGAACAGGGAATGGAACGCAGGGTTCGGGTTATCCCCGCCACAAAAAGTCCCCCAACAGGGGGAGGCAGAGGCCCCGGGCAGGGCCATCAGCGGGTGGCCGCCTACTGCCGGGTCAGCACCGACAGCAAGGAGCAGCTCACCAGCTATGAGGCCCAGAAGGAGTACTACACCCATAAGATCCAGGACAACCCTGACTGGGAGCTGGCCGGCATCTTCGCGGATAAGGGCCTCTCTGGCACCAGCATGAAGAAGCGGGCGGAGTTTAACAAGATGATTGCCGCCTGTAAGCGAGGGAAGATCGACCTGATCCTGGCCAAATCCCTCTCCCGCTTCGCCCGAAACACCGTGGACTCTCTGGATACCGTGCGGATGCTGAAGGGGCGCGGGATCGGCGTTATTTTCGAGAAGGAGAACATCAACACCCTCACAGAGTCCAGCGAATTCCTCATCACCCTGTTCAGCGGCTTTGCCCAAGCGGAGAGCGAATCCCTCAACAAGAATGTGAGCTGGGGAAAAGAGAAAAGTATGAAAGCGGGCAATGTCTCCTTCCAATACAAGAAGTTGCTGGGCTACCGCAAGGGAGAGGACGGCAAGCCGGAGATCATGCCGGAGGAGGCGGAGACGGTGCGGCGGATCTACCGCAGGTACTTGGACGGGTGCAGTCTGATTCAGATCCAACAGGAACTGGAAGCCGACCATGTACCAACCGCTCAGGGTATCCAGAAGTGGACCAGATCCGTACTCCAGAGCATTTTGACCAACGAGCGCTACATTGGCGACGCTCTGCTGGGCAAGACCTACATCACCGACTGATTAGCAAAACGGTCCGCAGGAACAACGGAGAGCGGCCCATGTACTATGTGGAGAACAACCACCCGGCCATCATCCCAAGAGAGTTGTTCCACCGGGTACAAGAGGAGATGACCCGCAGGAGCAGCAAGCGGAAGGTAATGCTGAGGTCCGGCAGGACGGAGCTGGGCAAATATTCCGCCAAGTACGCCCTGACAGAGCTGCTGGTATGCGGTGAGTGCGGCTCCCCCTACAAGCGGGTGACCTGGGCGCGGAACGGGAAAAAGCGGATCGTATGGCGGTGCGTCTCCCGGCTGGAGTTTGGGACGAAATACTGCCACAGCTCCCCCACGTTGGCCGAGGAGAAGCTCCACCGGGCCATCCTGGAGGCCCTCAACGAATTTGCCCAGGCCGGTACGGAGGTAAAGACAAATCTGCTGGAGTTCACTGCCGTGGCCTGGAACGGCGGGGAGTCTGACGGGGCCAGTCTCATCACCCTGCGCCAGCGGCTGAAGGACATCAATGCCCAGCAAGCCCTGCTACTGGACCAAGTGCTGGAACGCATGGACGATTCAGCCCTGACCACCCAGCTCAAGGCCCTTGTGGACGAGAAACAGGCCATTCAGGAGAGGATCAGCGCTCTGGAGCTGGATGCCGTCCACAGCGCCAACCAGGCGTCTCGCATGGCGGAGCTGAGGGAGTGGATGGCCAGGCTGGAGGTCAACACCGAATATCAGGATGAGCAGGTTCGTATGGCAGTTGAGAAGATTACGGTGCTGGATGCTGAGACCCTCCACATCAAGTTCAAGTATCCAGGGCTGGAGATAGATAAAAAGCTGTGCTGAACAAAGCAGGAAAAGGAGCTTGATATTATGGCGTTATATTTGACAGGCGACACTCACGGAAATTTCAGACGGTTTCTCCCGGAATCCTTCTATGAGCAGGAGACGATGACCAAGAAGGACATTGTCCTGGTGTGCGGAGACCTTGGAGGGGTGTGGTACGGAGACAAGCGGGATGACGATGGGCTGGACTTCCTGGAGAGGCGGCCCTTTACCACGGCCTTCGTCCCCGGCAACCATGAGAACTACGACGCCCTGCGCACCTACCCGCTGGAGGAGTGGCACGGCGGAAAGGTGCGGCCCATCCGCCCATCGGTGCTCATGCTGGAACGGGGCCAGGTGTTTGAGTTGGGCGGGAAGCGCATCTTCGCCATGGGCGGAGCCAGCAGCCACGATATCCGGGACGGCATTCTGGAGCCGGACGACCCCTTGTTCCAAAAGAAGTTCCAGAGACTGAACGCCCAGGGCGCGCTGTTCCGGGTAAACCACCGCTCCTGGTGGAAGGAGGAGCTGCCCAGCGAGGAGGAGTACGGGGAAGCCAAGGCCAATCTGGAGAAAGCAGGCTGGGCGGTGGACTACATCGTCACCCACTGCGCTCCCACCAGCATTCAGAACGCCCTGCTCCGGGAACACTCCGCGCCGGACGCCCTGACGGACTTCCTGGAGGAAGTCAGCCAACGGTGCAGGTTCAAGTACCACTTCTTCGGACACTACCACAGCAACCAGGTCATCCAGCAAAAATATGTCCTGCTGTACGAGCAGATCCTGCGGCTAAAATGAGGCAGGTCAACTGGACAGGTTAAGGCAAAACAGGGGGCCGGAGTGAACCGCCGACCCTCTGTTTTGCCTTAAATCCATATGATGAGGTGTTCCACAATGAAAAAAGAGACTTACAAGATCCCGTGTCCCAAGCACATTCTCTTTGGGGACCCGCTTTATTTTGAACAATTCAAGGGAAAGAAACTGCAGAGCCTCGTAGCAGACTTATAAGCCGCCCCAGTATTTTGAAGCCCGTCTGGTGTTGCTGTAGGAGAAAAGCGAGGAACTTGAGGGTTTCATAGAGTGGAGCATGACTCTCTACCTAACCCCTGCGGAGGACATGAAAACATACCTGGACGAAATGAAATACAAGGATCAGAGGGTGACGCAAAAGATGATCGGCGTTGACACCGCCAAGTATATGCTGGAGATTGACGGCCGCTCAGATGAGATCCACACAGGCGGGGACGGCTGCTGGGGGAACGAAGTGGAGCTGTACCGCAGAGTTGGGAAACAAAGGGTTTCCGATGCCATGATAATCTCTGTGGCGATGCGGGAAGAAACAGACTTTGAGCGTATGCGCCAGATGGCCCGCTACTTTTTCCCGGAGCTGCAGCAGGTGGACAGAGGCGTAAAGAAAAAGAAACGCGGGGATACAGCAAGATAAAGCAGCCAAATTTGCTGTGGGCCGGCGTTCCCCTCTATGCAAAGCTGAAAGGTAGTGGTATAGTAAGTATAAAAGGACAGGAGTCCTATCAGGCAGAGAGGAATAAGATTGCAGAGCTCATGGTGTCCCGGCCCATCTATTCTACCATTTTGTCAAAACGATAATGGGAGTTTAGCTCTATTAGAGTATACAATAACACCAGAAGACAAAATTTTCAAGTCCGACTGATACAATAGTTGTCAGTTTGGATTCAGTCGTGAAGCTGACCCCTGGGGAAAGATTATTGGATATGTTATTTAATGGACAACTAAAATAGATGCCCAAAAACTGCATGGGTATGGGAGGAGTCACGATGGAGTTCAAAGCATTTCAACTAATTATTGGTGGTCAGATTCCAACAACAAATGAGATATTAAGCATTGCAGCTCATGGACAATCTACTTATCGCTCTGCAACTGAACTGTACTTGATAGAACGATCAATGGAAGATGATAATCGCTTTTTATGGATTTCTTGTCGATACGATAACGCAGAATTATATAGCGATGAAGTATATGATGAAGAGAGCGAACAATTACAGAAGAATCCCAGACGAAAAAGTCAAGTAGAACCTAGAAAACAACTCTTTATCTGTTATGATATTGCACAAGCTGTTTTATATCTTAGCGATCCTGCAAAGAAAGCCTTTGTAAAAGGGTATTTTCATTTAACACTACAAAAAACAGTTGAAATTAAGAATATATATTCCTCTATCGATGATTTCGAAGCAACAGTTCGATTTTTGAAATCAGCAAGATTTGCTCAACGGAGATGTACATATAATTTAACAGAAGACAGCATATTTAATAGGGTCTCAAATATCTATGGATTTGATATCCCTGATAAAATAAAACTAAAAATTGATTGGACACAAATACCTATAGAAAATGCCAGAGGTTTCATCCGACGCATGAAAAATATGTATGATTCTGGGGCATGTGATGATATCATTTTTATCGGACTAGATGATAACCAAGTCGAACAATCTTTTAATCTATCGACAATAATAAAAAGCATTAACATAAATGTTGCCAAAGATGAAAACCAGCATTATGATTCTGATGAAGTTAAAAATAGCCTATTGCATGAGATTAGGTGATAGCTTGTATAGAAAACATAAAATAGCTATTGGTGTAGTGGCTATTGTAATCATTATACTTGAGTTTTGGCTGAAGGTTGATTATTTTGAAGTTGCGGATCATTCAATTTCTGTAATTGCTATAGCATTAGGTATTTATATTGCTGCTCTGACTGCACTTTTGGGAAGTAAGACAATGACTGCAATGAAAAATGCTCCGGATCCAAATGTACCAGGCAAAAGTAAATTAGGAGTCTTAATAACCTACTTCCGAGCAGCAATGCTTTGTGGCTTAGTGAGTATTGTAATAAGTTACATTTCAATTTTTAATAAAACCAATGGGTGGTTTTCAAATTATTTACATAGTGAAATTGTTTTATCATCTCTTGGGTTTGCTTTGCTTTCTCTAAATTTCTTGTTTATGTGGTTGCTTTTTTCTTTCATTGTTAATAGTATTATCCGTGAAGCTTAGTAGGACAAACTTATGATATACCAAAATGAAGATAGGGTGTGGCACTCTGAACAGGGAAGCGTATCTTTTTTGTAGCTACCGTCCATGTCGGAGCAAGCTATGGATCGCTTGCTCCGACTTATTTTATATGTCAGAGCGCGCTCACGCCGCTGCTCCTCCTTTCCAAACAGAACCAGCTTACGCTGGGCTTCGGTTTGGGGCCGCCCTGTGTGCGGCTTTTTTCTTGTCGGTTTTAACCGTCTGTTCCAAATTTGAAAGCCACGTCTTAGCCAATTGAGGCTGAGACGTGGTTTTTAAATTTGTAATACCTCTATGATATGCTGGCAATCAGTCATGCTATAGTGGTGTTTTACTACAAAATATTATCTGGATTTTGCAGGCGAAAGGAAAAGATATAATTTTGGAATCAGAGGATATGGCATGTAGCTTGTAATAAAGAGCGAAAATTGATTACAATTAGCATATAAGCAATTTTGGAAGGATTTTCTGTCAACATGAAGGGGGCATGAAAATTATATCTGAACAGCTTCAGCGATATAGTAACACCCACACCGCATGGTCTGGTGATGACCGGGACGCTGTTACAATGCTCCAGGCATTTTTGGGCTCGGGCGGAAAATCAGTGAGAGGTTCTCGACTGAAGACACATGGCCTAATACGGATGGGACGTTTGAATTAGTCCCGTCTCCAGAGGTGTCTAGGCGGCCAAAGCGGAGCTTTGTGGTCCAGAGTAAGGGAACCTCGACCCCGCAGATATCGCTGGACGGCGCTGTCCACTATCGGCTACGGGATCTTGCCTTCCCTGCATATGTGGCTTTGGAGGTTACGCTGGACCCCGGTATCTTGTTCCTGGTGTTAAATACGGGGAAGCGAGGGCAGGAGCGCGTATTCTGGAAGTACATTTCCCCCAGGTTTCTCGCGTCGCTCGATTTTAGCAAGGACTCTGCGGTGATCCGCTTTACCGGCGGGGACGAGATCAAAAACACGGAAGAGTCTGGGGATGACTTCGTCTGTAGCTGGACGGGATCTCCGACGACCACTCCTTGGGCTTTCGGTCGTCCCCTTTCAGTTGGCCTATACAGTCTCCATTCACAAGGCGCAGGGCCTCGAGTACAATTCCGCCAAGGAGGTCATCCCCAGCAGCAATTCCGAGCAGATCTCCCACGGCATTTTCTATACAGCCATCACCCGTGCAAAGGAAAAATTAAAAATCTTTTAGAGTGCGGATACAATCAATCAGATTATCGACGGGTTCGGCAAGGCGGCCGGCGGCCGGTTGGGTCTGAATATCATCAAAACACAATTTCTGAATGCCGAGGCAGCAGGACCGCCACCTGTCTCTTGACTTTTGGCCTGCATGGAGTATAATAAGGGTGCACAGCCAAGTTTATATGGAGCATCATGACTCTGCGCGAGTGCTGCCCTTCGGGCAGGCGCAGGGATGAGGGAAGCCGGTGGGAGTCCGGAGCTATACCCGTAGCCGTATGTGCTTGAGGTTGCCGTTCGAGGCGTGAGCCGGTCATTGGGGCAGGGCCCTGAGAAGGCGGAACGGCAGACGCAGGAGCGAGATCGCTCTGGAAAGGCACGAGCCGGAAGACCTATGGTGTTTGAGCGTGGGGCGCACGTCGGTGTGCGCCGGGAAAGCGCGCGGAAAAGCGGGCGCGGCGGATCATGGGATCTGCCGCGGCCGCAGTTTTATGCAGGAGACAGTGACGACGAGCAGAAAGGAAGGAGACCGCTATGCTGAATCTCACCTGGATCAAGAACCCCGACCACGTATCCTACTGTAAGGAGAACGAGGTGCTGCCCCGGTTGGCGCGGGAGCTCGGCATCGCCGACCTGGCACAGCAGGTAGAGGAATTCCGGACCCACCCCACGGCGGAGGGGGTAAATCTGAAAGGGAAGAAGCGTACCACTTTGAAGCTGTTCATCCCCAACCTGACCTTCCCGGAGCCGGTGGAGATGGGGGAGAACGTGTGGATCTATATGGGGGAGCTGTGCCCCGCCTACTGTCTGTTTACCCCTTGGGAGACAAAAGAGAATTGACGCAACGGGAAGGAGATACGGTTATGGGCGAACAAAAAAAATACTGGGAGGGCAAGCACTTCGCTTTCTATACCAACAAGGAGTGCGAATATTACCCCTGCCACCCGGTGCCGGAGGGGACGGAGTTCAACTGCCTGTTCTGCTACTGCCCGCTTTATATGCTGGGGCGGAAGTGCGGGGGAAACTTCACCTATTTGGAAAGCGGCGTCAAGGACTGCAGCAAGTGCCTGGTACCCCACCGCCGGGAGAACTATGGATTTATTGCCGACAGTTTCCAGAAGATTGCTGGCGAGATGGCGGAACGGGAGAAGAAGGAAGGACAGTAAACGAAGGTTCCAGCCTATACATTCCGAGATGCACATGGAAAAAGCGCCCAACTGCTATGCGCAGGCGGGCGCTTTTTTAGGCATAGGTAGCCGTTCATTTAACAGGTAGCGGGGAGGCATCCTGTTTCAGAAGGGTGTTGCCCGCCATACTGCTGATGACCGGTGCGCCGATCCGGCGGCTCATGTCCAAAGAGGCCACGGTGCAGCGATCCAGATCAATGCCGCAGCCGATATCCATTTTGTGGAGTAGATTGACGAAATCTTCGGTGGGAATGTTCCCCTTGGCATTGGGAATCACGGGGCAGCCGCCCATGCCCGCCAGGGATACGTCAAACCGGGTAAAGCCCAACTCCATGGCTTTCACACAGTTGGCAAGACCAAATCCCTCAGTGTTGTGGATGTGCAGTGAGATCTGCTCTGGCCGGAAGCGCTCCAGAATTCCCCGCAGGATGCGCTCGGTGTGGATTGGATCGGCCTTTCCGGCAGAGTCTCCCAGTCCCAGGGAGGAGGCCCCCAGCTCCATGGCCCGCTGGGCGTAAGCCAGGGTTTTCTCCAGGGGAGTGGCGTCACCGAAGGGGCAGCCGAAGACCGCGCCCAGGGCCGCCTGTACCTGGAGGTCCGGGAGGTTGGCGATGGCCTCCAGGGTGGCGAAGGCCCTGTCCGGCGTGGAGCCGAAGCCCTGGCCGAAGGCGTCGCTGACGGAGAGAAAGAAGTCCACGTGGCGGATACCCAGCGCCCTGGCCCGTTGGGCGGCCTCTACGCTCTCCACCAGGGCAGTCACCTTGACTCCCCTCTCTGCGGCATAGGGGAGCACCGCCTGACAGAGCGGCTCCAGATCCAGGTACTGTCGGCCACGTACGGGATCTGAGCTGAAGACGCCGATCTCCAGCTCACGGGCGCCGTAGTCGATCATACTACAGATAAGCTCCCGCTTAACCTCGGTTGGAAGGACGGTCTTGAATTTCTGCCAGCCGTCCCTGGGGGCAACCTCCCTCAGGGAAACCAAAGAGGGATAATTCATGGCGAAACGCTCCTTTCAAAAGAAGAGGCACACCGCGGACACCAGAATAACCACCGCCGCATAGAGCAGCATGGCCGCGATACCGTAGGTCCAGATGAATTTGTTGTCCATGTTTTTCCGACTGAGCAGGATGGCGGCCTGACCGCTGGACGCGTAGGTGAGGTAGGCCACCATGGAGCTCAGCGAGATGGCCACGGCCAGGATGGTGATGTCATACCCTGCCTCCACCAGGGGACCGCTCAGGGTGGATACCAGGGAGGAGACCACCAGCAGGGTGGCTGTGTTAGAGAAGAAGTTGGTGAGCACCAAGGTAATAAGTACCGTCATGGCCACAAAGAGCAGGGGGCTGTGATTGGAGAAGAGGCCACCCAGGGCCTGCGTCAGCCAGGCTTTGATGCCGTACTCGTCGGCCACCAGCAGGCCGCCGATAGCTGCCATGGAGGCCACGGCCATGACAATGGGCCAGCTCACGCCCTTGGTGAAGGCCTCCACAGGGCAGAAGATCTGTTCCCCGTCCACCCGGATAAGGGCCAGCACCGCCAGGGCCACTGAGGTAAAAAGAACGGTGTCCATTTCCTTTAGGGCGCTCAGCACCGGCATCTCAGGCCAGTAGGGGCTGGTGAAGGAGTGGAGGGCGATGATCAGAAAGGCGGCCAGGGGGATCCACTGTCTCCGGGTCAGGCGCAGGGGCTTGTCCGCCAGGGCCTGGGCCAGATCTACCCGGCCCAGGGCTCGGATGTCGCACCGGAAGAGGAAGCGCAGGGCCAGAGCGAAGACGGCGCAGAAGGCAATGAGAATGGCAAAGGCCTCCGCCACGAAGCGGAAGGTGGCTACCTGCACCCCAGCAGCGGACAGAAAGAACTGCCCTGCCGCCAGATTAAGGGCCGCCATGCTGCCGATGGTCATAGGGCCGATACACATGGTGATAAAGGCGCCCAGGCATAGCAGGCGGGCCAGCTTGCTTTTGGGCTCGATACCGGCCTCGGCGTAGATTCCATCCAGCAGGGTGAAACCCACGATGAGGGCGCCGAACACCCCCATGAAGGCGGCGGCCAGGCCAAAGGCGAAGAGGAGCATCATCACCATGACCATCGGGTATTTTTGAGTGAATCTGCGGGTCAGGAGGAACCGGGCGATGACCTCGCCGGTGTTGTCCCGGATGATGACGTAGCACAGGGCATAGAGCACCACGATCTGCCACACATAGGAGGCGCCCATAAAGGAGCTGATCACCTGGACAGGGGTCTGAATGCCGTTGATTACCAGGCCGCCCATGGCGAACAGGGCGCACAGGATCAAGTCGTTGGTGGTCAGGATGCCGATAATGGCACCCACAAACACGCAGGCGATGGACACGCCGGCGGGGGTGATCCCGTCAGCCCAGGACGGGATTAGATGGGGGAGCAGGAGCATGCTCGCCAGCATGGCCAGCGTCCCCAGGTAGTAGATCCGCGAGCTGTGCTTGGGGGATGCGTTTGTCTGTTTCATCGTTCTTCCTCCTTCTGTCTTTGGTGCGGTTTCACCGCACACCTCTCTCCATGGCAACTATAACACGGGTCGGCTTATTTGTTAAATTCATGTTTTTCCTTTTTATTTATAAGGAAATGTTATATAATGGCCATACCACGAGGAGGTGGCCGTATGACTATCGCGCAGATGTCCCATTTCTATGCGCTCTGCCAGTCCGGAAGCTACACTCAGGCGGCGAAGCAGCTATACATCACCCAGCCAGCCCTGAGCAAAAGCATCGCGGCGCTGGAGAGCGAGCTGAACCTCAGGCTGGTGGAGCGCAGCACACGGACAGTGGCACTGACAGCGGCGGGGGAGGAGTTCGCACGGGCGTGTGAGGAGATGCTGGAGGTATATCGTAAGGGGGTGAACAATGCCCGGACGGCGGCGGGCGACATCTCGGGCCTGGTCCGCTTCGGCCTGCCCCGGGACCGGGTCTGCGATACCTTTGCCGGCCTGCGGCGGCATATCGAGGAGGAATACCCCAACCTCCGGCTGGAGCTGCGCTTTTACAGCGAAAACGGCCTTCTCCGCGCCCTGGACGACCACATGGCAGACTTCGTCCTGGCTTTCGGCCGGCCCCGGGCGGACAACGTGGGGCGGCAGAGCCTGTCCGTCAGCCAGATCTGCGCCGTGCTGCCCGGCGGCCATCCCCTGGCTGGGGCGGGAGAGCTGAGCTTCTCTCAACTGCGGCATGAGGCGTTTTTGGTCCCAGACTACAAAATCTCCGGTGTGGAGTTTGACACGGTGGTAACTTATGCCGGCCGGAATGGCTTCTCACCCCACGTGGTCCAGGAGGCGGACTCCATTCCCCAAATCTTCACCATGGTGGCCTGCGGATGCGGGATTGCTGTTTTGTCTGAGCTCTATCGCTTCAGTGCCGGAGAGCACGTGGTCTTCGTCCCCCTGAGAGATATCCCGCCCAGCGAGGAGCATCTGCTCTGGCGGCAGCGGGATGACAAGTGCTTAAATGCCATTGTGGAGCTGGCCCGGCGTTACTACGGAGGCGGGATGTAGGACGCTGTGGAGAAAAAACAGGCCGGGCGGAGCGGGACCCCTCGCTCCGGCCGGCCTGTTTTTTGTTGTTTAGCCTTCCCAAGGGATGGGCCGCCCGGCGGCCAGGGAGGCAGGGACGTCCAGCAGCCGCTGGTTGGAGGAGCCGCGGAAGCGCAGGGAGATGTCCCTGAGAGCCTCCACAAATTCCCCATCCACCAGCACGTCCACCAGGGAGAGCAGCGCGCCGGTGGCCTCGCAGCGGGCGCGGCTCTGCCCGGTCAGCTCCTCCCAGGTGTAGCCGGAAAAGGCCCACACGGTCTTGTCCGGGAGCTGCTGTCGCAGGCGGCGGAGGAAGGGGAGCAGGGCGCGCTGGTTGTCCGGCTCGAAGGGCTCGCCCCCCAGCAGGGTAAGCCCGCTGATGTAGGGCCGGTCCAGGGCCTCCAGAAGCGCCTCCTCGGTCTCGGCGGTAAAGGGCTGGCCGTAGCGGAAGTCCCAGGTCTGGGGCTGGAAGCAGCCCTTGCAGCGGTGGGTGCAGCCCGAGACAAAGAGGGTCACCCGCACCCCGGTGCCGTTGGCGATGTCGCAGGGCTTGATGCTGCCGTAGTACACTGGAACCGCCCTCCTTACAGGTGGAGCACCCGCTCCTTGATCTCCTGGGTGCGGCCCTGGTTCCAGAACTGGGTGCCGATGTAGCCGCAGGTGCGCCGGGCCACGTTGAGCTTGCTCTGCTCCCGGTTGCCGCACTTGGGACACTCCCACACCAGCTTGCCGTCGTCCTCCACGATCCGGATCTCCCCGTCAAAGCCGCACACCTGGCAGTAGTCGCTCTTGGTGTTCAGCTCGGCGTACATGATGTGGTCGTAGATGAAGCCCATGACCTGGAGCACGGCCTCCAGGTTCTGCTGCATGTCGGGCACCTCCACATAGCTGATGGCGCCGCCGGGGGAGAGGGCCTGGAACTGGGCCTCGAAGGACAGCTTGGAGAAGGCGTCGATCTCCTCGGTGACGTGGACGTGGTAGCTGTTGGTGATGTAGGACTTGTCGGTGATGCCGGGGATGACGCCGAAGCGCTTTTGCAGGCACTTGGCGAACTTGTAGGTGGTGGACTCCAGCGGCGTGCCGTAGAGGGAGAAGTCGATGTGCTCTTTGGCCTTCCAGGCGGCGGTGGCCCGGTTCATGTGTTCCATGACCTCCAGGGCGAAGGGGGTGGCCTCCGGATCGGTGTGGGAGCGGCCGGTCATGTACTTGACGCACTCGTACAGCCCCGCGTAGCCCAGGGAGATGGTGGAGTAGCCGTTGTAGAGCAGCCGGTCGATGGGCTCCCCCTTCTTCAGCCGGGCCAGAGCGCCGTACTGCCACAGGATGGGGGCCGCGTCGGACAGGGTGCCCTTCAGCCGCTCGTGGCGGCACATCAGCGCCCGGTAGCACAGCTCCAGCCGCTCGTCGAACACCTTCCAGAACTTCTCGCGGTCGCCACCGGAGGAGAGGGCCACGTCCACCAGATTGATGGTCACCACGCCCTGGTTGAACCGGCCGTAGTACTTGGGCTTTCCGGTCTCCGGATCCACGTAGGGGGTGAGGAAGGAGCGGCAGCCCATGCAGGTGTAGCACTGGCCCTCCCCGTTCTGATCCACCTTGTTCTGCTTCATGATCTTCTCGGAGATGTAGTCGGGCACCAGGCGGCGGGCGGTGCACTTGGCGGCCAGCCTGGTCAGATAGTAGTAGGGGGTGCCGGGGCGCACGTTGTCCTCCTCCAGCACGTAGATGAGCTTGGGGAAGGCCGGGGTGATCCAAACCCCCTCCTCGTTCTTTACGCCCTCATAGCGCTGTACCAGGGTCTCCTCGATGATGAGGGCCAGATCCCGCTTGGTCTGGGGATCGTCCACCTCGCCCAGGTACATGAACACGGTGACGAAGGGGGCCTGTCCGTTGGTGGTCATGAGGGTGACCACCTGGTACTGAATGGTCTGCACCCCCCGGCGGATCTCCTCCCGCAGGCGCTTCTCCACGATGCCGGAGAGCACCTCCTCCGAGGGGGTGCCGCCCACGGCGGCGATCTCCGCCAGCACCTGTCCGCGGATCTTCTCCCGGGAGACCTGGACAAAGGGGGCCAGGTGGGCCAGGGAGATGGACTGGCCGCCGTACTGGTTGGAGGCCACCTGGGCGATGATCTGGGTGGCGATGTTGCAGGCGGTGGAAAAGCTGTGGGGCTTTTCGATGAGGGTGCCCGAGATGACGGTGCCGTTTTGCAGCATGTCCTCCAGGTTGACCAGATCGCAGTTGTGCATGTGCTGGGCGTAGTAGTCCATGTCGTGGAAGTGGATGATGCCCGCCTTGTGGGCCTCCACGATGTCGGGGGGGAGCAGCAGCCGCTGGGTGATGTCCTTGGACACCTCGCCGGCCATGTAGTCCCGCTGAACCGAGTTGACCACCGGGTTCTTGTTGGCGTTCTCCTGCTTGGCCTCCTCGTTGTTGCACTCGATGAGGGTGAGGATCTGGCTGTCGGTGGTGTTGGCCGCCCGGGCCAGGGAGCGGACATAGCGGTAGCGGATGTAGCGCTTGGCGGTCTCAAAGGCGCCCAGGCGCATGATCTCGGTCTCCACCAGCTCCTGAATCTCCTCCACGGACAGGGTGCGGCCCATCCGGGCGGCGGCCTGCTCCACGCTGAGGGCGAGCTGGGCCACCTGCCCGCCGGACAGCTCCGGCGGCTGGTCGGTGGCCAGATTGGCTTTGGTGACGGCGGCGGCGATCTTCTCCCGGTCAAAGGCGGCCTCGCTGCCGTTGCGCTTCATGATTTTCACTGGTGCTGCCACTCCTTGCAATTCATTCGTCCGCTACATTATATAGGGCTAACTGGAAAAGCGCAATACTATATTTGGCGTTTTGTCAAATCGGACAGACCGGGGTGGAATTCCGGGGCGGGACACGGTATAATAGACAAAACAGACAGCGAAGCCCCGGAAGGAGCCACGGGGCGGTCAGGAGGCATTTGCGGTGCGCATTGATATCATCTTCAGCGATTTGGACGGCACCCTGCTGCTGGGAGACAAGGGACTGTCCACCGGGACGGCGGAGGCCCTGGCCCGGGCGGCGGAGCGGGGGATTTCCTTCGTGCCCGCCACCGGGCGTTTTTTCAACGCCATCCCCCGGGCGGTGCAGGAGCTGCCCTTCTGGCGGTACGCCATTGTGATGAACGGGGCGGTGGTGTGGGACCGGGCGGAGGGGAGGGCCATCCGCCGGGCGGAGCTGTCCCCGGAGCTGGCCGTCCGGGTGATGGCCCGGCTGGAGGACTTTCCCGGCACCCTGGACTGCTATATGGAGGACAACTGCGGCTGGATGGAGGCCCGGTACTACGCCGCGCTGGACGACTGGATCCTGGACCCGGTCTCCCAGCGGATCATCCGGGAGATGCGCCGCCCCATGGAGGATCTGCGGGGCTATGTGGGCCGCCGGGGGCGGCCGGTGCAGAAGATCCAGAGCTACTTTCGGGACGAGGCCACCCAGCGGGCGGTGCTCGCCGCCCTGGCGGAGGAGTTTCCCGAGCTCTCGGTGGCCTGCTCCCTGCCCGGCAACGTGGAGCTCACCCACCGGGACGCCACCAAGGGGGCGGCCATGACCGCCCTGTGCGCGCATCTGGGTATCCCCCTGGAGCGGGCGGCGGCCTTCGGGGACGAGCGCAACGACTGCTCCATGCTGGCGGCGGCGGGGCTGGGGGTGGCCATGGGGAACGCGGCGCCGGAGGCCAAGGCGGCGGCGCGGCTGGTGACGGACACCAACCAGGAGGACGGCGTGGCCCGGACGCTGCTCCGGCTGCTGGAGGAGGGGGCATGACCGAGGCGTACTATTTCCGGCAGCTGGACAAGGCCGGCCAGGCGGCCTACCACGCCATGAAGACCGGGCTGGCCGCCCTCCGCCCCGCCTTCCCGGTACCCCGGCTGGAGGGGCGGGAGCTGGGAGACGTGCTGGCCCGCCTGCGGCTGGACTGCCCGGAGCTGTTCTACGTCACCGGCTTCTCCTACCGGGTGTACCCGGCCGCCGCCACGGTGGAGCTGCTGCCCCAGTACCTCTTCGACAAGGGGAAGATCCAGACCCACCAGAAGGCGCTGGCCGCCCGGCTGGATCGCCTGTGCCGCCCGGCCATGGGGCTGAACGAGGGGGAGAAGGAGCGGTATGTCCACGATTTTATCTGCCGGAATGTCCGCTACGACAAGCTGAAAAAGCCTTACTCCCACGAGATTCTCGGCCCGCTGGGCCAGGGGGTGGGGGTGTGCGAGGGCATCGCCAAGGCGGTCAAGTGCCTGTGTGACCGGCTGGGGGTGTGGTGCATTGTGGCCCTGGCGGAGAACAACCCGGACAAGGGGATCAAGTACCGCCATGCCTGGAACGTGGTGCGCCTGGGGGATGCGTATTACCACCTGGACGCCACCTTTGACAACTCGCTGGGATCGGCGGAGCTGGTGCGCTACGACTACTTCAATCTGGACGACCGGCGGCTGTTCCGGGATCACGAGGCCCTGGTCTATCCGGTGCCCGCCTGCGCCGACGGGGGGCGGTTCTACTACCGGGAGGCCAAGCTCTCCTTCACCCGGCCGGAGGAGGTGGCCGGGCGGGCCGCCCAGGCCGTCCGCAAGGGGAAGCCCCTGGTGTTCCACTGGCGGGGCGGCCCCCTGACGGGGGAGGTGCTGGGGGAGCTGGCCGCCCTGCTGGAGGAGGCGGCGGCCCGGAAGGGGCGGCACGCCGCCATCCGGCTGAACAGGCCCCAGGCGGTGCTGGAGGTGCGCTTCCCGGAGGCGCCTCCGGCCGAGGCCTGCACCGCCCAGGAGGCCAACGAGGGAGAGGAGGAAGGCTGATGCTGCGGGAGTACCTGCCCTTTTGGGACCGGCTGACGGAGGGGCAACGGCGGCGGCTGGAGGAGGGCGCTGCGGTGCGGCGCTTTGCCCGGGGGGAGATGGTGTACGGCGGCGGGACGGAGTGCGCGGGGCTTATCCTGCCCACCGAGGGACAGCTCCGCGCCTATATGCTCACCGACGAGGGGCGGGAGCTGACCCTCTACCGGCTCTTTCCCCGGGATATGTGCCTTTTTTCCGCCTCCTGCGTACTGCGGGGCATCCAGTTCGACGTGCTGGTGGAGGCGGAGCGGGATACCACTGCCCTCTTTCTGCCGGCGGAGGTGTATCAAGGGCTGATGGAGGAGAGCGCGGCAGTGGCCAACTACACCAGCGAGCTGATGGCCGACCGCTTCTCCGAGGTGATGTGGCGAATGGACCAGATTCTGAGCAAGAAGCTGGACGGCCGCCTGGCTGCCCTGCTGGTGGAGGAGAGCCGCCTGGCGGAGAGCGCCTCCCTCCGCCTCACCCATGACCAGCTGGCCCGCCACCTGGGTTCCGCCCGGGAGGTGGTGAGCCGCCTGCTCAAGGACTTCCAGAACGACGGTCTGGTGCGGCTGGGCCGGGGCGGGGTGGAGCTGCTGGACCTTCCGGCGCTGGAGGCTCTGGCATCGGACAGCCTACGGTGATTTTGTCACGGAAGGGGCGGGCTGTTTCTGGTATCCTGGGTACAGACAGAGCGTCCAGGACGGCCCGCCCGTCCGTGAGAAAAAGGAGTGCTGAATGTATGGGACTGTTTGACCTCTTTGCCCGCCGCCCCGCGCTGAGCGAGGGCCTGGAATAATACCGCAACACCTCGGGCGCCGTCCTGCTGGACGTGCGCACCCCGGAGGAATACCGGGACGGCCACCTGCCCGGAGCGAAAAACCTGCCCCTGGATCGGCTGGATACCATCGCCGAGCCTGCTGGGAGCCCACTGTTTGTCTACTGCCGCAGCGGGGCGCGGAGCGCCCAGGCCAGAGCCCGGCTGGCGCGGGCGGGGTATTCCGTCACCGATCTGGGGGGCCTGCTGGGCTACCGCGGGCCGCTGGAAGCATAGGGAGGGAAGCAGCATGAAGGTTGTCATCATCGGCGGCGTGGCCGGAGGGGCCACTGCGGCGGCCCGTCTGCGCCGCCTGGACGAGCGCGCGGAGATCATCATCCTGGAGCGCACGGGCTACGTGTCCTACGCCAACTGCGGCCTGCCCTACTATGTGGGCGGTGTGATCACCGACCGGGAGGAGCTGACCCTACAGACCCCGGAGGGCTTCCGAAACCGCTTCGGAATTGACGTGCGGGTGGGGCAGGAGGCGGTGGAGCTTCACCCGGAGCAGCATACCGTCACCGTCCGCCGCCTGGAGGATGGGAGCACCTACGCCCTCCACTATGACAAGCTGCTCCTCTCGCCCGGGGCGCGGCCCGTGGGGTCCAACTTGCCCGGCGAGGACGACCCCCGTGTGTTCACCCTGCGCACGGTGGAGGACACCCTGCGCATCCGGGCCTACCTGGACGAGCATCCCGTCCGGCGGGCCGTGGTGGTGGGCGGCGGCTTCATCGGCTTGGAGATGGCGGAGAACCTGGTGCACGCGGGGGTGCACACCACCCTGCTCCAGCGGGGCGCGCAGGTGCTGCCGCCCCTGGACGCCGACATGGCGGCGGAGATCCACGCCTATCTCCGGGGCCAGGGGGTGGAGCTGCGCCTGGGCGCACGGGTGTCCGGCTTCTCTCCCCAGGGGGACGGGCTGGCTGTAGAGCTGGAGGGCGGGGAGCGGTTCCCGGCCGACCTGGTGCTGCTGGGCATCGGCGTGGCCCCCGACACGGAGCTGGCCCGCCGGGCGGGCCTGGCCCTGGGCGTCAAGGGGGCGATCTCGGTGGACGGGCAGATGCGCACCAGCGCCCCGGACGTCTACGCCGTGGGTGACGCGGTGGAGGTGCGGCATTTTGTCGCCGGAGCCAAAAGCCACATTGCGCTGGCCGGCCCGGCCAACAAGCAGGGGCGCATTGCCGCCGACCACATCTGCGGGCGGCGGAGCGCCTACACTGGGGCGCTGGGCACCTCGGTGCTCAAGCTCTTTGACCTGACAGCGGCCTCCACGGGGCTGAACGAAAAACAGGCGCGGGCCGCGGGCGTGGCCTATGACAAGGTGGTGACCTACTCCGCCTCCCACGCCTCCTACTACCCCGGCGCCCGCAACATGACGGTCAAGACCCTCTTCGATCCCGCATCCGGCCGCATTCTTGGGGCGCAGATTGTGGGGTTCGATGGGGTGGACAAGCGCATGGACGTGCTGGCCGCCGCCATTCGAGCGGGCCTCACCGCCGAACAGCTCACCGAGCTGGATCTGGCCTACGCGCCCCCCTACGGCTCGGCCAAGGATCCGGTGAATATGGCTGGCTATGTGATTGAGAATGTCCGGGCGGGGCTGGTGGAGCAGCACCACTGGGACGCGGTGGCGGAGCTGCCGGCGGACGGCTCGGTGATCCTGCTGGATGTGCGCACGCCGGGCGAGGTCAGGAAGCAGGGACTGCTCCGCTCCGACGCGCTTCACATCCACCTGGACGAGCTGCGGGGGCGGCTGGGTGAACTGGACAAAGGGAAGAAGGTTTATGTCAACTGCTACAGCGGCCTGCGGAGCTATCTGGCCTGCCGCATCCTGTCCCAGCATGGCTTCCGGTGCTCCAACCTGTCCGGCGGCTGGCGCTTCTGGTCCTACAACGCCACCGACCGGACCCACGATGCCGCGCCGACCCACCTGTGCGGTGTCCCCACTGGAAAGGATTAAAAAATTCCGGCTGCTTTCCTTGGAAAGCAGCCGGTTTTATATGCTATGGCTGAGCAGCCGCCGCTCCAGGGTGAGCGCCAGCAGGCCGCCTGCCAGATAGGCCAGTAGATCCCACGGGTCGCACACGGAGGAGGGCTTATACAGCAGGGGGGCCAGCTCCAGAAAGAGGCCGCAGGCCAGCAGATACCCGGCGGCGGCCGGAACGGAGCGTATGGGGGACAGCCGCCCCAGAACGAGAAGAAGCTCCACCAGGGCCAGCAGCAGGGCCCCGGCCAGAAGGTCGCTGAAATACCAGGCCAGGAAGAGGCGGAGCGGGCCGGAGGCAGCGGGGAGAAACCATAGCTTATTGCAGGCGTAGAGCAGGACGGCGGCCCCGATCACCCCCGCGGAGAGGGTGAACTGGCGCTTTAGAACAGGGAGAGGAGGAGAAGCGCCGCGATCACGCCCACGATCACCGCGGCCACCGTCCCGCCGAAACCCATGCCGCCCCTCCCCTCGTCGGCGGGCGGGTCCCCGGCGGGCGGCGGAGGGGGAGAGGAGGGCTCCAGCTGTGCGGGATCTACCACCCGGGCATAAGCCCCCACGTCACGCAGGGCGAATGTCAGCGCCTGGGCCGCGTCCTGTGTCATCCCCTCCCGCAGGACGATAGAGGGAACCACCGCGCAGTTGTCCACGTAGGCCTCGGCCTCGGCGCGGGAGATGCCCAGCTCGGCCATGAGCAGCTCCACCACCTTGCTCTGGGTCTCCGGCCCGTCCGGGCAGGCGGTGAGCACCACGGAGAAGCGGTCCGGGGAAGGGGGAGCGGCCGGGGCTGTGGGCTGCTTGGGCAGAGGGTAGCCGCAGTGGATGCAGGCGGAGGCCTGGTCGGAGATCTGTTTTCCGCACTCGGGACAGGAAATGAGCGCCATGGGGAGAACCTCCTTTTCGCCGGAAGGGGCGGAGTGGTGGGCTAGGAGAGGAGCAAGGCCAGGGGGAGGAGGATCAGCTGCGCGGCCAGGACGCCAAGGATCACTGCGGCCACGGTTTTGCCGAAGTCCATGGCGCGGCACCCCTCGAAGGGATGGGGCTGGGGGACATCGGGTATGGTGGAGTCGAGCACCTGCACCTCGGCCCCCGCCCCGCGGAGGGTGTCGGCCAGCGCCCAGGCGTCCTTTTGGGTCAGATGGGTCTGGAGGGTGGAGGGGGCGCGTTCGGCCGCGGGCTGGGAGAGAAACGCGTAGACGGCTTCCCAGACGCTCTCCTCCAGATGGATGGCGAGCTTTCGGACGCGGTAACGCCCCTCGGAGTCCTCGGGGCAGGCGGTGAGCACCACGGAGAAGCGGTTTGGATCGAGGGGAGCCCTTGGAGCGAGGGGACAGCCGCAGTGGATGCAGGCGGGGGCCTGGTTGGAGATCTCTTTTCCACACTCCGGGCAGGCGATGAGGGCCATACAGAGCCTCCTTTCGGCGGAAACCGCCGTTTTTCTTCCAGTGTACCAGAGGGCGGGGGCCCTCGTCAATACTCCTTGTGATCCTCGGCAATGGCGCCGCTGCGGTAGGCCAGCAGGAGGGCCATCAGATCGTCGATCTGCTCCTGGAGCTGGCGGCCCACGTCGGTGCCGGCGATTTTCAGCCGGGACTCCAGCCGCTCGAACACCACGGAGGTGGAGGCGATGTCCTGGCTGGTGCGGATGGCCTCCGCCCGGCCCACGAAGGGCTCGTGGGACACCAGGCGGTAGCAGGCGGAGTTGTAGATGAGGGTATAGCCCGCGATGCCGGTGGTCTGCTGATAGGCCTTGCAGAAGCCGCCGTCGATGACCAGCAGCCTGCCGCCCCCCTTCATGGGGCTCTCCCCTTTCTTGGACTTGACGGGGACGTGGCCGTTGATGATGTGGCAGTGGGGGCCCTCCAGGCCGAACTCCCGCAGCAGCGCCTCGCAGATCTCCGGGTCGTTGTAGAGCTGGTAGTAGACGTTTTTGGGCTCGGCCCAGGTGGACTCGTCGGCGAGGAAACGCCGCTCAAAGGTGGTCATGCGGTCGCGGCCGAAGATGGGGCTGTTGCGGCCCGCCCACAGGAACCACAGGAAGTCCATGCCGGCGGCCCGCTCCGCCGAGCCGGGGGCGGAGTAGTAGGCCCGGCGGGCGGCCAGATCCGCATAGTCCAGGAAGGCCTTGCCGGAGAGACGCCCCCCGTTCACCGGGAAGGAGAGGAGGGAGCCGTCGGCCGCCATGGGGATGCAGCCGTGGAAGAGCAGGTTGCCGTTGAAGATTTTATACAGGCTGCCCTTGGAGTAGAGGAAGCGGACGTGCCGCTGGAGCTTCTCGCTGTGGAGAAAGGAGAGGGTGAGCTGGTGGATCAGGATCTCCTCCTCGGGGGTGAGGGCGTAGGGATCGGCGGGGTTGACGGTGGGGAAGTCGGTGTCCAGCATGGGATAGGCTCTGCCGTCCACCGTCACAGTCCTGCTTTCGTAGTCGATCTTGTCCAGCAGGAGCCGGTCGGCCATGCCGAAGTCGGGGTTGCGCAGGATCTTCTGCCCCTCCAGCTTGAAGAGGATCATGGTGATGGCCTTATACATCCGGGCGGAGAGCAGCTTGTCCTTCTCGGTGTACCGCTCTGCCTCCTCGCCGGTGAGCTTGACGGAGAAGCGGGACACGTCGGTGTCCCGGTAGACCTCGTTGGCAAAGACGGACAGGGGGCGCAGAGAGATGCCGTAGCCGGTCTCGATGACCTCCAGGTTGTTGTAGCGCAGGGAGTTGGCCAGCACGGTGGCCACCAGGGTGCGGGAGCCGGAGGCCGCCCCCATCCACAGCACGTCGTGGTTGCCCCACTGTATGTCCACGCTGTGGTAGTCCAGCAGGGAGTCCAGAATGATGTCCGCCCGGGGGCCTCGGTCGAAGATGTCCCCCACCACGTGGAGGTGGTCCACCGCCAGGCGCTTGATGAGCTCGCAGAGCTGCACCAGGAAGTTGGAGGCCCGGCCGATGTCGATGATGGTGGAGATGATGTTCTCGTAGTAGTCCCGCTTGTCGTTGTCTTCGTAGTGGGTGTGCAGCATCTCATCGATGATGTAGGCGTACTCCCTGGGCATGGCCTTGCGCACCTTGGAGCGGGTGTACTTGGAGCTGACCAGGCGGCAGATCTCAATGAGCCGGTGGAAGGTGATGCGGTACCACTCCCGCATGTCGGGGGTCTCCCGCTGGATCTCCTCCAGCTTCTCCTTGGGGTAATAGATCAGGGTGGCCAGCTGGTCCCGCTCCGCCTTGGAGACGGTGGCGGCAAACAGATCGTCCAGCTTTTCCCGCACGACCCCGGACGCAGAGTTGAGGATGTGCAGAAAGGCCTCGTATTCCCCGTGGACGTCGGAGACAAAGTGCTCCGTGCCCTTGGGCAGGTTCAGGATGGCCTGCAGGTTGATAATCTCCGTACTGGCGGCCTGGACCGTGGGGTACTGGCGGGCCAGCATTTTCAGATAGTGCAGGTTTTCGGGGCGGCAGGCTTGGGTGGGCTTCATGCGGGAACCTCCTTTGATTAAACGGGTGATTTCAGTTTATTATCGCACGTTCCGGTGGAGGATGCAAGGGGATAGGGGAATTGCGCCCGGCTTTTCCCGCGCCCCGCCGGAATGGGGCTTGCCAGGGGAGGGACGCCCTGTTATAATAAAAACAGATTTTATAAATTATATTTATTTTGCGAGGGGGATGGATATGGAGAGCCTGGTACTGTCACCGCAGGATGTGGAAAACCTGGAGGCCATGAGCGACGGCTCCACAGGGTACTTTTACAAGATGCTGGACTACCTGGAGAAGCGGGTGGAGGACGGCGTGCGCCGGGGGCGCTTCTCCGAGGAGGCGGCAAAGGCCGACCTGGAGACGGCCCTCTGGTACTCCTACGCCTGCAACAACCTGGACGAATATGAGTCGTACTGCCGGGCGGCGCAGTGGATGGCCGCGTCGGAGGGGAGCGCGGAGGCCGCCCGCTGCGGCATGTGGTACTACCGCTACTCCTGCGCCCTGCTGTACTGCGGGCGGCTGGAGGAGGCCCTGGCCTACGCGGAAAAGGGAGTGGCGGTGGAGCCGGACTATGTGTGGGGCTGGCTACAACTGGGCAAGCTGCGCAGCCACTTTGGTGACACGGCCGGGGCCCTGGCCGCAGTGGAGCGGGGGCTGGCCCTGGAGCCGGGGGACTATGAGTTCACCACCCTGGCCCGGGAGATCCGGGAGGGCAGGAGCCTGGAGGAGATGGAGTACCACTGGATCGACCCGGAGCAGGACCGGCGGCTCCAGGCCGGAGAGGCGGAGGAGGGGGAGATGGCGGACAAACGCCTGGCCATCGCCTGTATCCTCTGCGACCGGGCCAATCTGGAGGCCGTCAAGGCGGCCCTGGGCGTGACGGAGTGGGAGGCCGACGCCCCCTATTGCACTTTCACCATGCCCTACGGAGAGGGGACGGTACAGGGCCGCTTTTTCGGCAACGAGGCCGCCCTGTCCAAGCTGTCCGCGGAGTGGGCGGCGGCGCTGGCGGCCCGCCTGCCCGAGCTGGACCGGCGGGGCAGAACCTTCCTGGAGCTGAGGGCGGAGCTGCAGACCGACGGGCTGGAGCTGGCGTGGTTCACCATCCAGCGGGACCAGGGGCTACGGCTGTGTTTCCAGGGGGGCGGGCACAGCCAGATGGTGCTGTTCGGGGCCGACTTCTCTTTGCGGGAGGAGGGGCAGCCCGCTCTGGAGCAGCCCGGCTCCGCGGGGAATTTTCTGGCCTTCGTGCTGCTGGAGGAGCCGGAGTGGGACCCCGAGGCCTTCAAGCGGGCGCTGCGGGACCACTGGGGCATTCCCTGCATGACCGAGCCGGAGGATGGGGAGGACGGGGAGAGCACCCTGGTCTTTGAGGTGGAGGGGATGCTGGCGGCCCTGAGCCTCTACCCCTTCCCGGTGCCCCACGGCGAGGCGGAGGAGGCCGCCGGGCGGTGCTACCTGTGGCCGGAGGCCGAGGCGGCTGCCCGGCGGCACAAGGGGCAGCTCCTGGTGTCGGTGTTGGGCCGGGAGGCCGGGCCATGGAAGGCCGCCGCCCTCCAGGTGAAGCTGGTGTGCGCCGCCTGCGGGCAGGCGGGGACTCTGGGTGTGTACGCCAACGGTACGGTCTATCCGCCGGAGCTCTATCAGGAGGCGGCCGCCCCGCTGGACGAGGGAGAGCTGCCCCTGCTCAATCTGGTGTGGGTGGGCCTCTACCGGACGGAGGAGGGGATGGGCGCCTATACCGACGGCCTGCGCAGCTTCGGCAAGGACGAACTGGAGGTGCTGGACGCCAGGGCCGAGCCCGCCGAGGTGCGGAATTTCCTCCTGAACATCGCGGATTATCTGCTGGAGGAGGACGTGACCCTCCGGGATGGCGAGACCATCGGCTTCTCGGAGGAGCAGCGCCTGCCCATCACCCGCAGCGCGGGTGTGGGACAGGAGGGTATGACCCTGAAAATCGGCTGGCCTGGTGAGGTATAAAGTAAGCGGCGGCGGTCGGTAAACCCTTCGGCCGAAGGATTTGGAGGGAAGGATAGCGTGAAAGGGAACCGTCAGGGGTTCCCTTTCACGTTGGATCAAAGGACTTTTTGAAGCATCAAAAGGTCCTTCAGCCTGTCGAAAAGAAGCTTTCGACAGGCTGAAACAGCGGCGGAACGGAGCATCCGTTCCCCCGCTGTTTGCGGTATCAGGGGGTGGTGTCCAGCACCAGGTCACACCCTCCGGGCAGACCGGTGGACTGGAAATAGGCCTCCTCCAGGGGAATCCAACGCTCTAAAAAGGCGGGGAGCCGTTTCGGGCCCTCACGGGCCAGAAGGCGAAGCCGCTGCTCGCCGGGGGAGCAGGTCAGGAAGACGGTGCGGTCATACCAGCCACGCAGGGCGGGGTGGAGGGCGTAGCTGCCCTCCACCAGTGCTAGGCCGGTGAGCTCGGCCCGGATGGGGGCGGAAAAGTCCATGGAGCGGCAGTCAAAGGGGCGGAAGCAGGCCGCACCGGTCTCCCGCAGGGGGCGCAGCAGCTCTGCCTCCACCCGCTCATAGTGGACGTTGCCGCCAGGAGCGGCATAACGCTCCGGTGTACGCAGGGCAGGCGGAAGGAAAAAATCGTCCATGTGGAACAGGGGGCAGCCCAGCCTGTGGGCCGCCAGTCCGGCCAGGGTGCTCTTGCCGCTGCCGCAGCGGCCGTCGATGGCGGCAAGTGCGGGGCGGCCCAGCCGGGCCAGGGGGGTGAGCAGTTCCAAAAGGGCCTCCAGGGATTCCAAGCGCGGGCCCTCCTCTCGTCGTTTTTTTCAGTATACCACAACGGCGGGACGGAAAAAAGCCAGACTGTCGCTAAATCCTTCTACAGGAGGGGGGCGGGGGAAAGGTCATGTAACAGGGAACCGTCAGGGTTTCCTGTCACATTGGGTCAAACGACGTTCCGCCTGTTGAAAACCTTTTTTCGGGAGGAAAGCCCTGCAAGCTTCTGCCTGCAGGGCTTTCCTGTCTGATATGTTTTACTTGCCCAGGCTGAGGATCTCGCGGGCCTCGGCGGGGGTGGCGACCTGCTTGCCGTACTCCTCGATGACGCGGCGGGCGCGCTCCACGAACTGCACG
>NZ_CAXSQB010000020.1:0-65626 GCF_964239415.1 Clostridium sp. ATCC BAA-442
GCACAGGCCCGCTTTTTATCTGGCTCAGTCCAGGAAATTTCCTTTGAAAAAGTTCTCGTTTCCCAGCTTTTTTGCCGTCAGGCGAAAGAGAACGCAGCCGTCGGGGCACACAATATCCTTGCAGTAGGGGCCGCTTCCGCCTACGTTTTCCAGATCGCCGCCGCTTCGGACGGCCTCCATGAGGGGGAAAAGCAGTAGCATGGCCTTGGAGCAGATCCCCTGCCCGTCCTGATTGACCGGGCAGCCATAGGTACAGGTATACCGATCTCCGACCTCCTCTCCGTTGCGGCAATACCGCTCAGTATGGTCGCCCCGGAGGAAGCCGGTTACCTCGACCTGAAACTCGTACTCCTCATCGTACCACTTTTTCATGCCCGCTCTCCGCTCAATGCACGCCGGTGAGGGCGCGCATGACCTCATAGGTGTGCTGATCCAGGCTCTTGGTCATCTGGAGGGCCTCGGTGATGTCATAGTCCACATAGTTCTCCCCCTGAAGGGCCACCACCCGGCAGGTCTTGCCCTCGGCCAGCAGGCGCACCGCCTCATAGCCCATGTAGGTAGCGGTGATCCGGTCGCGTGAGGAGGGGGAGCCGCCCCGCTGGATGTGTCCCAGCACAGTGACACGGGTATCCAGGGCGGTAGCCTCCTCGATGACCTTGCCGATGGAGTAGGCGCCGCCCTCTACGCCCTCGGCCACGATGATCATGAAGTGGGTACGGCCGGCCAGACGGGCCCGGCGGATGGGCTCCAGCAGGTCGGCTTCATAGTCCACAGGGTGCTCCGGGACGATCACGGCAGTAGCGCCGCAGGCCACGCCCACGGTGAGGGCCAGATGGCCCGCCCGGTGGCCCATGACCTCCACCACGGAACAGCGCTCGTGAGACTGCATGGTGTCCCTTAGCTTGTCGATGGACTCCAGCGCGGTGTTGCAGGCGGTGTCATAGCCGATGGTATAGCTGGAACAGGCAATGTCGTTGTCAATGGTGCCGGGAATGCCCACAACGGAAAGTCCTCTCTTGGCCAGGCAGAGCAAGCCGCTGAAGGTGCCATCGCCGCCGATGCCCACTAGGGCGTCCAGCCCCAGCATCTTGCAGGTAGCCACCGCCCTCTCCTGGCCAGCGGGGGTTTTGAACTCCTCACTGCGGGCGGAGTAGAGCATGGTGCCGCCCCGGCGGGACAAGTCGCTTACGCTCTCAAAGGTCAGCTTGGTGAAATCGCCGTTGATCAGACCGTGGTAGCCCCGGCGGATGCCCACACATTCAATCCCCATGTGCAGAGAGGTACGCACCACTGCCCGGATGGCGGCATTCATACCAGGGGCATCGCCCCCGCTGGTAAACACGCCGATGCGGCGTACTGCTTTTTCCATATTCAATATCCTCCTCTTAAACCTTCAGTTCCGTCTCTTTGCCCTGTAGGGCGGCAGCATAGCGCTCCAACACGGGCTGGACATCGTAAGCAAGGAAATCCTCCACCTGCTGCGGGCAGCGCCCAATATAGCGGGCCGGCTCCAAATGGGCGGTCAGCTCCTCCCGGCTCAGCATGGAGAAAGCCGGGTCGGCGGCGATGAGCTCGATCAGGTTGTTGCTAAGGCCACAGTCCTTTACGTTGGCTCCTGCCTCCTGGGAGAGCACGCGGATACGCTCGTGGAGCTCTTGCCGGTTGCCGCCCCGCTTCACAGCGTCCATCAGGATGTTCTCACTGGCCATGAAGGGCAGCTCCTCCCGCACGTGGCGCTCGATCACTTTCTCATGGACCACCAGTCCTCCGGCCACGTTGGCATAGATGCTCAGAATGGCATCCACCGCCAGGAAAGCCTCGGGCACGGACAGACGCTTGTTGGCCGAGTCGTCCAGAGTACGCTCGAACCACTGGGCGGAGGCGGTGACCGCAGGGTTGACCGCGTCGGCCATCACATAGCGGGCCAGGGCGCAGATGCGCTCGCAGCGCATGGGATTGCGCTTGTAGGGCATGGCGGAGGAACCGATCTGGTTTTTCTCAAAGGGCTCCTCCACCTCCTTCAGGTGGCAGAGCAGGCGCAGATCGGTGGCGAACTTGCTGGCAGACTGGGCAATGCCGGAGAGGGTGGACAACACCGCATAGTCCATCTTGCGGGAATAGGTCTGACCCGAAACGGGCACCACGGCGTCGAAGCCCATCTCGGCGGCGATCTTCCGCTCCAGCGCCCGGCATTTCTCATGGTCTCCCTCGAACAGCTCCAGGAAGGATGCCTGAGTGCCGGTGGTGCCCTTGCTGCCCAGCAGCTTCAGAGAGGCGATGCGGTGCTCCACCTCCTCCAGATCCATCAGCAGCTCGTTCATCCAGAGGGTGGCCCGCTTCCCCACCGTCACCAGTTGGGCGGGCTGGAAGTGGGTGAAGCCCAGGGTGGGCAGGGCCTTGTACTGCTCCGCGAACTCCGTCAGGCGGGCCAGCACCCGTACCAGCTTGTCGCGCACCAGCAGAAGGGCTTCCCGCATGAGGATCACATCGGTGTTGTCCCCCACATAGCAGCTCGTGGCTCCCAGGTGGATGATGGGCATAGCTTTGGGGCACGCCTCGCCATAGGTGTGGACGTGTGCCATCACGTCGTGGCGGAGCTTCTTTTCATACGCCGCGGCTTTGTCGTAGTCAATGTCGGTGAGGTGGGCCTCCAGCTCGTCCACCTGCTCCTGGGTCACCGGCAGTCCCAGCTCCATCTCGGCCCGGGCCAGGGCGACCCACAGGCGGCGCCAGGTGGAAAATTTCTTGTCGGGCGAAAAGATATACTGCATCTCGTCGCTGGCGTAGCGGGAGGACAGCGGGCTCTCATAACGGTCGTGCATGCAAAGACCTCTTTCTCCTCAGATTTCACTGGCTAGAATATCATAAAACGGGGGCGGACACAAGTTCCGCCCCCTGTTTTTGCCGTTGTCATTCCGCCAAAAATTTTTCCAGACGGTCCAGGCCCTCTTTGATATTTTCCATAGAAGTGGCGTAGGACCAGCGGACGAAGTTGGGCGCTCCGAAGCCGGAGCCAGGTACCACCGCCACCAGGCCGTACTTCAGGAAGGCGTCGGCGAACACGTCGTCATTGGTGATCTCCACCCCGTGAATGGTCTTGCCGAGAAGCTGCTCCAGGTTCATCATCACATAGAACGCCCCCTCCGGCTGGATGCAGCTCACGCCGGGGATGGCGTTCATCCGCTCCACAATGTAGTTGCGGCGCTGCTCAAAGGCCTGGCGCATGGTCTCAATCTCCGCCTGGGAACCGGAGAGGGCCACAGCGGCGGCCCTCTGGGAGATGGCCACCGGAGAACCGGTGGAGTGGCTGACGTAATTGGCCATCACCTTGGCGATGGCGTCGTTGGCGCAGGCGTAACCGATGCGCCAGCCGGTCATGGCGTATGCCTTGGATACGCCGTTGACCAGGATGGTGCGCTCCTTGGCGTCGGCGCTGAGGGAGGCGAAGCTGGTGAAGGTGCGGCCGTCGTAGGCCAGGCAGGCGTAGATCTCGTCGGAAATCACATAAATATCCGCCTGGGTACACACAGCGGCGATGGCCTCCAGCTCCTCCCGGTCGTACATCATGCCGGTTGGGTTGGAGGGATTGTTGAGCAGAATGGCCTTGGTCCTGGGGGTGATGGCGGCAGAGAGCTTTTCCGCTGTCAGCTTGAAGTGTTCTGCCTCGGTGGCGGTCACCACCACCGGCACGCCGCCCACCATCTTGATGAGCTCAATGTAGCTCACCCAGTAGGGCGCCGGCAGAATGACCTCGTCACCGGGGTTGACCACTGCCCGCAGAGCCAGGTAGACCAGGTGCTTGGCGCCGCTGCTCACCACCACTTGGCTGGGCTTGTACTCCAGTCCGTAGTCGGCCTTCATGCGGCCGCACACCGCCTGACGCAGCTCCACCGTGCCGGCTGCGGGGGTATAGCGGGTGATGTTCTGCTCAATGGCCGCAATGCCGGCTGCCTTGATGTTGTCGGGGGTGTTGAAGTCGGGCTCCCCCGCTCCGAAGCCGATCACATCCACACCGTCGGCCTTCATCTGCTTGAACATGGCGTCGATAGCCATGGTGGTGGAGGCCTGTACGGCCGATGCAATCCTGGACAGCTCTTTCACTGAAATCGCTCCCTTGTACTTTAAAATCGTATTTTATTATATGCGGCTTTGCGACGTTTTGCAAGTCCTTAATCCTAAAAATGCAAAATCGGGGTCTGCCGACTGGCAGCCCCCGATAAACTCAGGAGTGGCTCCGGGCGCTGACCACGCGGACAATCACCGTGCTGAGCACCAGGTTAATCAACAGTTCCAGAACAAAATTGATGCTGACCATAGTAAAGATCATATAAGTAATGACCGTCTGCCCAGCACCGGTGGCCCATGCCTCCAAATAGGTCGGGAACAGGAAAAACAGACCCAGCAGGAACAGGCCGGTATTGACCACCGGGCTGACGATGCCAGCGGCAATGGAGCCGCCCAGCATACGACCGCTGCTGTGGGATTTGCCGCCCCAGGCGATGGCCCGATAGACCAGGCCGGCAGCCAGACCGGCCAGGATGCCCTTGCCCAAGCAGACCAAGGCGGTCAGGAAGGGATTGGCATTCCACAGGATCGCTCCACCGGGGTCCCAGCCCAAAATGCAGGCCAACAATACGACGGCGCCGAACACCCCGCCCAGGCACGCGCCCGCCTTCGGGCCGTACAGGGCCGCGCCGATCAGGATCGGCGCCAGGGCCAGCGTGATGGTGAAGGGGCCGAACTTGACAAAACTGGCGACTACCTGCAGGACAACAATAATGGCCGTCATCAGGGCCAGTCCGGTCAGGCGTCTGGTCTTTTCGCTTGCTCTCATATGAAATTACCTCCTGCTGCCGCTCTTTATCTGGAAGGATGCAGCGCAATTTATTTACCCACGGCAGACAGCCGTTGAGTACAAAAAACGGCGTGGCCGGTCAAGCTTTCCGGTACTTTTTTGCGTTTTTCTGGTAGAGCAAATAAAGTCCGGTCATGATCAGATCGGCGTCATATTGAATGGGACGCTTGCAGTAGCGCAGAATCCGAGGGGCATTTCCGCCGGTGGCCACGGTGGTGACGCTTTGGCCTATGCTCTCCTCAATGCGCTCCAGCATCCCGTCCACCATGCTTGCATGCCCGTAGAGCACGCCGGAGCGCATGGCCTCCTCTGTGGTGTGGCCCATGAGGCCCACCGGGGAGGCGGTTTCAATGGAGATAGGCGGAAGAGCGGCCGCCCGCTCCGACAGAGCGTCCAGCGCCAGGGCCAGCCCCGGCATAATGATGCAGCCCTCGTATACGCTGCCTACAATGAGGGACAAAGAGGTGGCCGTACCCATGTCCACCATGACAATGGGGCTTGGATATTTGGCGATCGCCGCCACCGAAGAGGCCACGATGTCACTGCCCAACTGGTTGTGGATCTCGGCCTTGATGTTCAAACCGGTCCTGATGCCAGGGCCCACCACCATGGGGGGGATGCCGGTCAGGCGGGCGATGGCATCGGTGAAGATGGCAGTCAGCGGCGGAACGACGCTGGAGAGGATGGCCCCGTCTACCGTGCACGCATCCGCCCCATAGAGCTGAAAGACGCCCAGGAGCTCGATGGCGCACTGATCCCGGGTCTTGCTGCGGGAGGTCTCCAGCAGGGCGCGGAACAATAACTCCCCTGTACCGTTGAACAGGCCGACCGTCGTATTGGAATTGCCCACGTCTACCGCCAGAATCATAACATATCCCCCTCCCCACAAATATTTTTATTATTATAGCAATAAATACAGCGAAAGATCAAGCTGGTATCTGCTGTTCCTACCCCTTTTCGGAGCTTGGAACTGTGTTCAGGAGTTTGGTCAAGTCTCCTATGGAGGCACCCATTTTGACCGAAACCTCCTCCATAGTCATGCCGGAAGCCAGAAAACGGCGGATTACCATCCCCATGTCCTCCCCCACTTCAATGAGGTGCCCATCTGGATCGTAAAAGCGTGCCACCCGCTGGCCCCAGTCGTGTTCGATGATGCCGCCAAGCCGTTCTATACCCGGATAGGCATCCAGCTTTTCAATAAATCCATCAAAATCCGTCTCTTCAAAGACCAATTCCATATTGTTGGGCTTTTTCCGCACGTGCATACTCGGCACTCCAATTAGCCAGTCAAAATCCTGTTGCAGCGCCAGCCCACAGGTAAAGGCAATATTTCTCCCGTAATCCTGGGCCACCTCCAGACCAAACAATTCCTGATAAAACGCTTTTGCAGCGTGAATGTCCCTGACAGACAGAAGTGCGCAGATATATTTCATTGGTTTGTTCCCCTCTCCGTTACAAGATAGAGCCAGTATACCATATGAAGTGGGCAAACACAAGAAACAGGGCAGCCTTTTGGCTGCCCTGTTTTCATCCAATATGACGGCAGATGAGTTCGCCCATCTTTTGGGTGCCGATGGGGGTGACGCCCGGCCCGGCGATGTCGGGGGTGCGCCAGCCTTCGGCCAGTACCGCGTCCACTGCCGCCTCCACCGCGTCGGCCTCGGCGGCCAGGTGGAAGGAGTAGCGGAACATCATGGCCACCGACAGGATGGTGGCGATGGGGTTGGCCTTGTCCTGACCCGCAATGTCGGGGGCGGAGCCGTGGATCGGCTCGTAGAGGCCGGGGGCGGTATCGCCGATGGAGGCGGATGGCAGCAGGCCGATGGAGCCGGTGACCATGCTCGCCTCATCGGAGAGAATGTCGCCGAACATGTTCTCAGTAACCACCACGTCGAACTGGCCGGGGTCTTTCACGAGCTGCATGGCGCAGTTGTCCACCAGCACATCCTCGTACTGCACGTCGGGATACTCCTCCGCCAGCCGGTGCATGACGGAGCGCCACAGGCGGGAGGTCTCCAGCACATTGGCCTTGTCCACACTGGACACCTTCTTGCGGCGGAGGCTGGCCAGCTCAAAGGCCCGGCGGCCGATGCGCTCAATCTCCTGCTCGGAATAGGCCATCCGGTCGGCGCACTCCACACCCCGGTCAGGGGTGTCGTACCGCTCCCTCTGGCCGAAGTAGATGCCGCCGGTCAGCTCCCGCACCATCATCAGGTCGATGCCCTTCTCCGCCGTCTCCTTCTTCAAAGGGCAGGCGTCCGCCATGGCGGGGCGCAGGGCGGCGGGGCGCAGATTGGCATACAGGCCCAGATCCTTTCGGATGGCCAGCAGGGCGGTCTCGGGCCGCTGCTCGGCGGGCTTGTCGGAGCCCCACTTGGGGCCGCCCACAGCGCCCAGCAGCACCGCGTCGCAGGCCCGACACTTCTCGGCGGTGCCGTCGGGATAGCTCTTCCCCACCGCGTCGGTGGCGCAGCCGCCCAGCAGCACCTCCTCATAGGTGAAGCTGTGGCCGAACTTCTGGCCGACGGCCTCCAGCACCTTGACGGCCTCCCCCACCACTTCGGGGCCAATGCCGTCGCCGCGGATGAGCGCAATTTTATAATTCATTTCGCCGCACCTCTCGCCTTCAGGGATTTGAGCAGGCCGCCGTTGTCCACGATGCCCTGGACGAAGGCGGGCAGGGGCGCGGCCTGATAGGTCTTGCCGGTGGTCTCGTCGGTGATCACGCCGGTGCTGAAGTCCACGCTCACCGTGTCGCCGGCCTGGATGCCCTCCGCCGCCTCGGCGCACTCCAGAATGGGGAAACCGATGTTGATGGCGTTGCGGTAGAAGATGCGGGCGAAGGAAGGCGCGATGACGCACTTGACGCCGCAGGCCTTGATGGCCAGGGGGGCGTGCTCCCGGGAGGAGCCGCAGCCGAAGTTGGCCCCGGCCACGATGATGTCGCCCGGCTCCACCGTGGAGGCGAAGCTGGTGTCGATGTCCTCCATACAGTGGGAGGCCAGGGACTTTTCATCGGGGGCGTTGAGATACCGGGCGGGAATGATTACGTCGGTATCCACGTTGTCGCCGTATTTGTAAACCTTCATTGCCTTACACCTCCATCAGAGCTTGCGGGGATCCGCCACACAGCCCGCCACGGCGGACGCGGCGGCCACCGCGGGGTTGGCCAGGATGATCTCGGAGCTGACAGGGCCCATGCGGCCCACGAAGTTGCGGTTGGTGGTGGAGATGGCCCGCTCCCCGTCGGAGAGCACGCCCATGTGGCCGCCCAGGCAGGGGCCGCAGGTGGGGGTGGACACGGCGCAGCCGGCCTCGATAAAGGTCTGGATCAGCCCCTCTGCCATGGCGTCCAGGGTGATCTGCTGGGTGGCGGGGATGACGATGCAGCGCACTCCGGCGGCCACTTTGCGGCCCTTAAGCACTGCCGCGGCCTGGCGGAGATCCTCCAGACGGCCGTTGGTGCAGGAGCCGATTACCACCTGGTCAATGTGGGTGCCCGCCACCTGATCCACGGTGCGGGTGTTGGAGGGCAGGTGCGGCAGGGCAACCGTGGGCTGGAGGGTATCCAGATCGATGACCACCTCCCGCTCGTACTCGGCGTCGGCATCGGGCTCCACGGCCTCCCAGGGGCGGGTGACCCGGCCGTCCAGATAGGCCCGGGTCTTGTCGTCCACGGGGAAGATGCCGTTTTTGGCCCCGGCTTCAATGGCCATGTTGGCGATGGTGAAGCGGTCGTCCATGGACAGGGAGGCTACCCCCTCCCCGCCGAACTCCAGGGACTTGTAAAGGGCGCCGTCCACGCCGATGGTGCCGATAAGGTGGAGGATCACGTCCTTGCCGGATACACAGGGCTGGAGTTTGCCCTTGAGGGTGACCTTGATGGCGGAGGGGATGCGGAACCAGGCCAGTCCTGTGGCCATGCCCGCGGCCATATCGGTAGAGCCCACGCCGGTGGAGAACATGTTCACCGCGCCATAGGTACAGGTGTGGGAGTCGGCGCCGATCATGGCCTCGCCGGGGGCGGTCAGGCCCTGCTCGGGCAGGAGGGCGTGCTCTACCCCCATGCAGCCCACATCGTAGAAATGGGTGATGTCAAAGCGCTTGGCGAACTCCCGCACCTGGGCGCAGAGCTGGGCGGCCTTGATGTCCTTGCAGGGGGTGTAGTGATCCAGAACCAGCGCGATCTTTTCCCGGTCGAACACCTGGGTCAGCCCCGCCTTGTTGAACTCGGCGATGGCCACCGGGGTGGTGATATCGTTGCCCAGCACCAGATCCAGCTTGCCCTCCACCAGCTGGCCGGGGACAACATGCTCCAGGCCGGCGTGCCTGGCCAGGATCTTTTGGGTCATGGTCATTCCCATGGTTGGGTGCCTCCTTTTTATTTCAGTGGCACCAGAATAGCATGGCCCCTTGCCAAAAGAATGTAAAGCGTGTTACAATTGACCAAACAGGAGGTGAACGCAATGGCGCAGGACCACATCTGGGCGCCGCTGGCGGAGGGGCAGCCCACCCACCATCGGGAGCCGGGGCAGATGATCTATTTACAGGACACGGAGGCCGCGCAGTTTTACTATATCCTCACCGGAACGGTGAAGTGCTTTATCAGCTCTCCCGACGGGGACGAGCGCACCCTGGCCCTCCACCACGGCGGGGAGCTCATCGGCGAGGCGTCCTTCTTTGACCGGCAGCCACGGGTCTCCACCGCCGTGGCGGTCACCCCGTGCGAGCTGATCTCGGTGAACCGGCAGCATCTGGAGGCGGTGTTTGCCCGCCGGCCGGACCTGGCCATCTCCATGCTGGAGTATCTGGCCCGCACGGTGCGCCTGCTCTCTGGCCATGTAGACAGCGCCTTTTTGCAGGCGGACAAGCGCATCGCCCGCCATCTGCTGGCCCTCGAGCCGGACGCCAGGGGTCTGCTCCACTGTACCCATGAGGAGATCGGCTCCTCTGTGGGGGTGAGCCGTGTAACGGTGAGCCGGGTGCTGGGGGACTTCGACCGGCGGGGCTGGGTGGAGACCGGCTATAAGAGCCTGAAGCTCTGCAACCGGCAGGCCATTGCGAATTTTCTGACCGAGGGGGTGGGGTGAGCGTGGGCTGGTATTTCTTGCTGGCGGCGGCCGGGCTGGATCTGCTCCTCCCCTTCCTGCTGGCCCCATTTTACCCCGGCTACTCCCACCGGCGGCAGGTCATGAGTGTGCTGGGCAGCCCGGAAAGTCCGGTGCGGTGGGTGTACCGGGTGTGGCTGGTGGCGCTGGGGCTGCTTCTGTGCGCCGCCACACCAGACCTATGGGTTGCCTTTGGAAACCGCTCCCCTGTCCTGACCGGGCTGCTGATCGCGGTGCTCTGCGTGTTCGCCCTGGGGGCAGGGGTACTGGCCGGGCTGTTCAGCGTCAATGCCGACAAAGCGGTGGAGACGGCGGCCTCCCGCATCCACGGCGTCGGCTCGGTTCTGGGCTTCCTGGCCCTGGCCTTTGCTCCCCTTCTGGTGGCGCTGCTGGCTTTTCGGGAGGGTGCCGGCGGGGCCGGGGTATTCTCCCTGATCTGTTTTGCCCTCGATGTGTGCTGTTTCACCCTCTTTGTTATGGCGGACAAGGAGGCGTGGCGTGGCACCCGGCTGGCCCAGGAGGGCACATGGCAGCGGCTTACCCTCCTGTTTATGTACCTGCCGCTGGCCGTTCTGGCTGCCTCACAGCTCATTCAGAAATAGACCACGAGGGGGGGTCCCATCTGGGACGCCCCCTCGTTTTACAGAATGATGCAGATCAGTCCGCCGGAGCCCTCGTTGATGATGCGCTGGAGTGTCTCCTGGAGCTTGGCGCGGGCGTCGTCGGGCATGCGCTTGAGCTTGCCGTTCAAATCCTCGCTGACCAGCTCATGGAAGGACTTGCCGAAGATATTGGACTGCCAGATGGCCTTGGTGTCCCCCTCGAACTCCTGAAGCAGGAAATTGACCATCTCCTCGCTCTGCTTTTCGTTGCCCACGATGGGCGAGACCTCGGTTTCGATGTCCGCACGGATCATGTGGATGGAGGGGGCGGAGGCCTTCAGGCGCACGCCATAGCGTCCCCCCTGCTTGACGATCTCCGGCTCCTCCAGCACCAGCTCGTCGGTGCTGGGCACCACGATGCCGTAACCGGTGGACTTAACCTCTTCCAGCGCCCCGGCTACCTTGTCATACTCCGTTTTGACGTGGGCAAGGCTGGAGAGCAGCTCCATGAGATCACCATCGTCGTGGATGGTGAAGCCGGACTGCTCGGAGAGCGTATCGTAGAACAGCCCCCGGGGCAGCTCCAGCTGGGCGGCGGCCAGACCGGTGCCCAGGCTGATGGAGGTGATACGGGCGCTGCTGACAGTGTCGCACTCCCCAATGGCGGTGACCGTACGCTCCACATCCCGGATGCGGTGCATCCCGGCCGCCCCCTCCCGGATGGCCGTATACAGGCCGCTCTTGATGGGGTGGTCGTAAGGCAGGGCGTCCACCCAGGGGGGCAGGAACAGATCCAGCTCCTTCACCGGGAACTCGTAGAGCACCCCCTTGATGATGGCGGTTACCGCCGCCTCGTCCAGCTCCAGGCAGTCGGCGCACACACACGTCACGTCATAGCGGGAGGCGATGTCCGCCCGGATGGCCTGTGCCCGGTCGGAATTGGGGTAGGACGAGTTGAGCACCACCAGGAAGGGCTTTCCCAACTCCTTGAGCTCGGTGATCACCCGCTCCTCCGCCTCCAGATAGTCCTCCCGGGGGATGTCGGTAATGGAACCGTCTGTGGTGACCACGATACCGATGGTGGAATGCTCCGCAATGACCTTGCGTGTGCCGATCTCCGCGGCCTCGGTCATGGGGATCTCATAGTCAAACCAGGGGGTGGTTACCATGCGGGGGCTGTCGTCCTCCAGGGAGCCCACCGCGCCGGGAACCATATAGCCTACGCAGTCGATGAGGCGGACGGAGAAGGCCGCCCCGTTGTCCATGGTGACCTGAACGGCCTCCTCCGGGACGAATTTGGGCTCGGCGGTCATGATGGTGCGCCCGGAGCCGCTCTGGGGCAGCTCATCCCGGGCCCGCTCCCGGCGGTACACGTTGTCGATATTGGGGATGACCATGGTCTCCATGAAGCGTTTGATAAAGGTCGATTTTCCCGTCCGCACCGGCCCCACGACGCCGATATAGATATCCCCCTCGGTACGCAGGGCAATATCTTCATAGATCTTGCGTTGTTCCACTTGCGATTCCTCCTTCGGCCGCATGAGCCGGTCGTTTTCTCTACATACCTATGGGGATAAGCCGTAAATTATGCCTCGTCCCCGGACAGAACCAAAAAGCCCGCCCGGCATTTGCCGGCCGGGCTGGTTTTACCGCTTGCGTGGGATGAGCAGGAGCTGCCCCTCCGGGGCCACGTCCTCCTCCAGCGCGTTGGCGCACATGATGTCCTGTGCGGTGGTACCGTAAGACTTGGCAATGTCCCAGAGCCGTTCCCCGTTTCCTACCATACGCAGAACAATGGAGGGCTGGCCGGAGTGATCCCGGGGGGTACCCTCATCCATATGGACCGCAGACACGGCGGCTGTGGTGCGGCTGGTCATGGCCGTGTACCGGAAACCCACCGGGAAGCGCACCTCAATGCCACCCGTCGTCGGGGTGGCAAAGACAGGGGCGGTACAGCCGCAGTGGCAGGAGCAGGACGCCTCCTCAGGCAGCTCCAGGGGGCAGGCGGCCTGGAGCTGCCGGGTGATGGAGGTGCGGGCGCCGTCCTCCGTGAGGTAGAGCACCGTCACGTTGGCCTCGGCGGTCAGCGTCACCCGTCTCCCGTCCCGGCTCTGGGTGATGGCGCCGATGGTCACATAGGCGTCCGACACCTCCTGGGCCAGCATCCCGGTTTCCAGGATCTCCCGCACTGTCAGCTCCTTCTCCCCGTGCTCCACCAGACGGCCCAGCGTATAGGTCCGGCTCTCCGCCGTAAGCTGGAAGGCGGTAGAGTACACATCCGTCAGCATCTGGAGCGTGCGCTCCTCCCGCACCACCGCTTGGGCCAGCAGCCCCATGGAGACGCTGATGGTGCGGCCGTCGCCGCTGTCCAGGGCGCAGTCCAGGCCGGTCAAAACCACGTACACATCACAGGTGGACTCCTCCCCCGCCCCGGTAATCTCCATGATCTGGGAGAAGGGCAGCTCATATTCCGCTGTGCACAGTCCGCCGGCGGAGGAGCGGTAGAGCATCTGAAGCTGGCTCTCCCCCTTGAAAATAAGCTTGTTTCCGATGACCTTGGACTCACTGCACCGCAGGGCAGCGCGGCACTTCAGCAGCTCTTCCGCCTCCGGCTTGCTGCCGGACAGGCTGATTTCATCAGAAAATGTAAAGGGCTTCTCCTGCACGCAGACTGTGGTACAGGCATCACACTGCTCAGACATCTGCTGCACACCAGCTTCCTCCGGAGCCAGCACTCCGCTGCAGATGTCATCCTCCACCGGGGCATAGACCTGCACACAGAAAGCCAGATCCACCCGGACCAGCACCTTGCGGGGGTTGATCAGCCGGGCGTCTGCCCCCTGTACCCGCGGCAGGGCTACCACGCGGCACAGAGGCGTCAGCGCCGGGTGCTCCAGAGTACAGGAAAAGGGCAGTTCCACCTCCATCCGGCGTATCCCCTCTTCACCGTCCGGGAGGTAGAGCAGCGCCGCCCGTACCGAGCCGGAGAGCTCCACCCGACCATCCTGGAGCACCTTGTCCCGCAGGCATACCACGCCCTCGGTATCGCAGATGCGAAGGATATCCGGACAGGCATCCGGTACAATGCTCTCCAGTGTCTCCTCGCGGCAGACGGTTGTATCCAGTACGGCCTCATAGCCGCTCCGTTGAGTCCGATCCAGTTCCAGCTCCATAGCGTTCCACTCCTTGTACGGGCCGCAGCCCTTTTTCATGCATTCTGCTACAGAACTATATGTACAAGGTGGGAAGACTATGCCCGTGGCTCATGCGCCCCGGATGCCGAAAATGGTCTTGAGTATTCCGCGCAGCGCTTTGGGTGATTTAACCACGACGATCTTCATAGCACAGCCTCCCTGTCGTCCCAAATTCGTTTGAGCCAGTCTCTGCCCCGGCTACCCGCCCAAGCACCCGCACCGAAGGCGATCAGACAGGCCGGATGGAGCAGCAGGGCTGCCCCCCCCACGCACAGCGCTGCCGTTCCCAGGCGCTTTCTGGTTTGTAGCGTCAAAATGGCCGCCTCCTTTCGCAACTGGTTCTGTACCAGTATACGCAGGAGGCGGCCAAGGGTTCCCAGTCCATCAGACGCGCTGGCTCCGGATCAGCAGGGCGCGGCCGGCGGAAAGGCAGATCTCCACCTCGTCGCCCAGCGGCTCATTACTCACTGAGAGGGTGTCGCCGCGAGTGAGTACCGCGTCGGTCAGCGGATATTTGAGTCCCCGCAGGGTGACGCCGGTCACGCGGCGATCCAGAGGAACCAGAGAGAGGTAGTGATAGCAGGGACGGTTGGTTAGCCGCAGCACTCCACTGTCCAGCAGGCGCACCTCATTATCGGCATCCACCAACAGCGCCCGGCCGCCGTGGTCGGCGATCCACTCCAGAAGCACCAAGTTGGAGGCGGTATGGTCCAGCCGTCCCCCAGTACAGCCGCACAGCAGGAGCTCCCGGTAATCCAGCTCCAGTGCCTGATCCACCGCTGCCTGGAGGTCTGTCATATCCTTTTCCACCGGAAGCGTGATGCAGGGGACATCGCCCTCCGGCGCACCGCCGGAGTCCCAGTCGCCGATCAGATAGTCCGGCCGCAGTCCGGCCGCACGGGCGTTGCGTACCCCGCCGTCGGCACAGAAGACCGTCCATCCGCCACCGTCCAGATAAGGGCGGAGAAAGGCCCCGTCTCCGCAGGGGACTGAGCCGAAAAGCAGCGCGCGCTTCATTTCCGTTCCCATTCGGGCACTTCCTTTGCCTGCTGATACAGCCGTACATAGCTGGCGTGACGGCTGGGGGCGATCTCTCCAGCCTTTACCGCAGCAAGAACTGCACAGCCCTTTTCCTTTACATGAGAACAGCCGGTGAATCGGCATTGCTCCAGATAAGGGGCGAACTCCCGAAAGGTATATTGCAGTTCCTCAGGGCGACGGAGCTCTATCTCCTCCGTGTCGAAGGAGGAGAAGCCGGGGGTATCTGCCACAATGGCGCCGGAGCGGAGCCGAAACAGCTCCACATGGCGGGTAGTATGGCGGCCACGGCCCAGCTTGTCGGAGACCTCCCCCACCAGGAGGCGGAAGCCGGGCTCCAGGGCGTTGAGTATGCTGGATTTGCCCACACCGGAATTTCCTGTAAAGGCAGAAACCTTTCCAGCAATTGCCCCAGAGAGCTCCTCCAGTCCCTCTCCTGTCTCGGCGCTCACCCGGAGGGTGGGGAACCCGGCAGCGCGGTAGGTCTGATAGAGCTCCTCCGCCGCATCCAGGTCGCACTTGTTGATGCAGATGACCGGCTGGCAGTTCCGCCCCTCCGCAATGGAAACCACGCGGTCAATCAGGAATGGGTCGGTAACTGGAATGGCGCCGGAGGCAATGACTACGAGCTGATCAATGTTGGCCACCGCCGGCCGCTGAAATTCGTTCCTGCGGGGCAGGATTTCATCGAGAATCCCCGCCCCGCTATCCAGAGGGGTGAAGATGACCCTGTCCCCCACCAGGGGGGTGATCCTCTGATGGCGGAACTTTCCCCTTCCGCGGCAGGCGACCAGAACCCCATCTCCGCCGTCCACGTAATAGAAGCCGCTGAGGGCCTTTAAAATAATCCCTTCCATCAGCCGAAGTTCATCATGCGGGTCTCGGAGAGCTGCCCGTCAAGATAGACATCCACTTGCTGGAAGCCGGTTCCATAAAGTGTTACCACCCGGACGCCTAGTACGGTCTGTACGTCCTCATTGAACTGATCCTGCCCGTTGACTGTGACCCGGACACGGACAGTCTCCTTGTCGGAGCTGGCCAGATTTACCGTATAGCTGATGGGCTTCAGCGCACCTCCGCTGCCTGGTGTGGGGGAAACCTCCGGGTCGGTAGAGGCCCCCGGCGTGGGAGTCGGGGTGATCTCCGGGTCGGGAGAGGTGGAGGGATCTGCCCCTTTGCTCAGGCGCAGATGGATGGTGGAACCCTTATCGACCTCAGTACCCGTCTGGATGGACTGCCAGCAGACCAGACCCTCGGCGTAGTCATTGCTGTACTGAGGCTCGTCAAATACGACCACCAGTCCCAGCGTTCCCTCGGCCTTAGCGCGGGCCTCCTGCTCTGTCATGCCGAGGAACGGGATAATAACAGAGGTTTCCGTCTTGACACCGCTGCTGACTACAAGAGTGACCTTCTCCACATCGGCCAGATCGGTCTCCGCCACCGGGTCGGTGGAAATCACATAGTCCTTGGTTACATCCTCCGAGGTCTCCTCCCGGATAACCAGATTACCGGCCTCCTCGGTGAAGCCGAGTTCCCGCAGGGTATTGATGGCCAGACGCTTATCCTGATTCACCAGGTTGGGCATCCGGTTCTCCTCCACGTCGGTGCTGCCGCTGCCGTTGCTGATATCGACAGTGATGGTGGTTCCCGCCGCAGCGTTGCGTCCCGATTGCGGATCCTGGTTCACAATCTGTCCTTTGGGTAAAGTGCTGTCCACTTCCTGCCCCTCTACGACCTGAAATTGAGCCACGGTTACGCCGCTGTCCGCCCGCGCTTCCTCGATGGTCTTACCCACCAGATTAGGGACATTGTAGACAGTCTGCCCCGGGCTGCTGAAGAAGGAGACCCAGAGAAATACGCCGATGCCGACTACAAACACGGCCACTGCTGCAATAGCCAGAATAATGGGCAGACGACTGCCGCCCCCATCCCGCCGGTCCGGATAGTCGTCGTAGTCCACCTCGTCCTCAAGGGGAACCGCACGGCTTTTGCGGGGCTTCGGTGTGGGACGGGCATAGGGCTCCTCCGACGCGGCCCGGCTGGCATGGGCCGGCTGGGAGCGCACGGTATGGGGTGTGTTGGCGCCCAGAATCTGAGTAGGCTCGTCGCCGTCGGCGATGAGCAGATCGGCGGGCGTATAGTCGAAATTGATGCTGGGATTCTTGCGGAACTCCTCCAGATCCACCAGCATGGCGTCTGCCGATACATAGCGCTGGTTGACATCCGAGGCCATAGCTTTCATGGTGATGGCCTCCAGAGCCTCTGGGATCTCTGGGTCGATCTCCCGTGGGGAGAGCGGAATGGAGTTGATGTGCTGGATGGCCACCGCCACCGGGGACTCCCCCTCATAGGGCAGGCGGCCGGTGATCATCTCATAGAGTACCACACCGGCGGAGTAGATATCGCTGCGGGCGTCGATATGGCTGCCGCGGGCCTGCTCCGGCGAGATATAGTGTACTGAGCCCAGGGCCTCCTGGGTCAGGGTGGCCTGGGCGGCGGAGGTGAGCCGGGCGATGCCGAAATCGGCCACCTTCAGGCTGCCGTCCCGCAACACCATCATGTTGTGGGGCTTGATATCCCGGTGGATGATCCCCCGGCTGTGGGCGTGGGAGAGGGCCTTCATGATCTGAGTGATGAAGTGCAGCGCCTCCCGCCAGGCCAGCTTGCCTCCCTTCTTCTGCATATACTGCTTGAGGGTGATGCCGTCGATGAGCTCCATAACGATGTAATCCAGCTCCGTGGAGTGGGACACATCGTAGACCGCCATGATGTTGGGATGGGAGAGCATGGCGACGGCCTGGGACTCATCGTGGAACCGGCGGCGGAACTCGGCGTCCTGAGCCAGCTCCTCTTTGAGAATCTTCACCGCCACCAGCCGGTTGAGGCGGTGATCCCGTCCCTTGTAGACCACGGCCATACCGCCCGTCCCGATGCGCTCAATGATCTCATATCGGTTGTCGAGTAATTTCCCTATGTACTGATCCATAGTTCATTACCCCCTTTTAAACGATCTGAAAGAGGACCGCCGTAACGTTGTCCGGCGCGCCTCTGGACAGAGTGATGTGGAGCAGGCGCTGGCAGCAGTCCGACGGCTCCCCGCCGTGGATGGCCTCGTAGAGCAGCTCCTGGTCCGTGACGATGTTGCTCAGCCCGTCGGAGCAGAGCAGCAGGAAGTCCCCCGGCTGGAGCTCCTTCTCGTACAGATCTGCCCGGATGCGCTCCTCAGAGCCCAGTGCCCGGGTGATCAGGTTCTTCCGGGGATGAGTACGGGCCTCCTCGGGGGTGATGTCCCCCCGCGCCACCATGTCCTCCACCACCGAGTGGTCCCGGGTCAGGCGGGTGATCCCGTCTTCATTGATGTGATAGGCCCGGCTGTCTCCGATGTTGAGCAGATAAGCGGTCTGCTCCACCACCAAGGCCGCCACCATAGTGGTGCCCATGCCGCGGCAGTCCGGGTCGGTGACGGCCCGGTGATAGACTGCCGTATTGGCGGTCTCCGCCGCCCGCGAAAGAACGGCGGCTGGCCCGGCCTCGCCATCGCCGTCCGGCTGCATGCCCTGCAGGGCGTCCACGAAGGTTTCCACGGCGATGAGACTGGCGATATTGCCCGCCTTGGCCCCGCCCATCCCGTCGCACACGACGCCGACCGCCAGGTGCTCTGAAGGAACGTCTAAGTAGAAACCGTCCTGATTTTGTGTTCTTACCGCGCCTTTGTCGGTAATACCCCATGCGTGTATCATACTGAACTTGCCTCTTTCCCGCGCGAGTCTGCCTCTGTTCACGCCCTGCGCGGCCAGGCGTGAGCCGACTTATGTTAAGTGTGTTCCTGCTGCATTGTCTTGCGGCGGAGCTGACCGCAGGAGGCGTCAATATCGCCCCCCAGCTTGCGGCGTACTGTGGCGGTGATGCCGTGGCTCTCCAGCCGCTTCTGGAAGGCCGCCACCCGCCTGCTGGGCTTGAGGGGGCTCTCCTCCACATTGTTGAGGGGAATCAGGTTCACATGCCCCGGCGTCCCCTTCAGGTGCCGAGCCAGCAGATCTGCCTGCCAGTCGGCGTCGTTAACTCCGTCAATCATGGCGTATTCATAGGAGATCCGCCGGCCGGTCTTTTCAAAATACCGGCGGCAGGCGGCGAACAGCTTCTCCACCCCCACGCTCCGGTTGACCGGCATGATGCGGCTCCGGGTTTCGTCGTCGGGGGCGTGCAGGGACACAGACAACGTTAATTGTAACTGATGGTCGGCCAATTTGTCAATTTTTTCAGTCAGGCCGCAGGTGGACAGCGAGATGTGCCGCATACCGATGTTCAGTCCATCGGGGCTGTTGACCAGCTCCAGAAAGCGGAGCACCGTGTCGAAGTTGTCCAGCGGCTCCCCAATGCCCATGAGCACGATGTTGCTGACCGGGGCTCCGGAGTCCATCTGGGTGAAAAGCACCTGATCCAGCATCTCAGCGGGTGTTAAGTCCCGCACCTTGCCCCCTAGTGTGGAGGCGCAGAAAGCACAGCCCATGCGGCATCCCACCTGAGAGGAGATGCACACAGTATTCCCATGATGATAGCGCATCAAAACCGTTTCAATACAGTTTCCGTCTCCCAGCCGCCACAGGTACTTGATGGTGCCGTCCAGGGCGGAGACCTGCTTGCGCTCCACCTGGGGCGCGTAGAGGATACAGGAGGCGGCCAGCTTCTCCCGCAGAGGCTTGGAGAGGTTGGTCATCTCGTCAAAAGAGAATACGCCCCGGTGAAGCCACTGGAACACCTGCTTGGCTCGAAACGCCGGCTCCCCCAGCTCCTTGAAATAGGCGGCCATCTCGGTCAGATTCATGGATTTGATGTCGGTCATGCGTTCTCTCCCCCGCCGGGCCTCCCCGGCGGCTCCAGTCCGTATTTTTTTGCCACCGCTGCCAGCCGTTCCGGCGTAACGGGCCGTGGTTCCGGGGTTGGGTGGTACGGCCCGCCGTCGTAAGGGGCCCGGCATGGCTCCAGCGGAAGAGCCGCCATGGAGGCGGAACTGCGCACCCATACCGCCTGGAACGTCCAGCCGTGGGTCTGCTCATACTCCAGATTCTCCGGAAGGACACGCATGTGCGCCTGAAATTCCGGATTATCCAGCAGCTTAGGGTGGTAGGCCATCTCCCGCCACAGCTCCAGGCCAAGGGTCGGGAAGCGATAGTTGCAGGCCAGCTCCGGATCCACGCAATCGCAGGCAAACTCGGCCTCTCGTGCCAGGCGCGGAATGAGCTCCTCCACGTGCACATGGGTCAGTTCCAGTCCATCCCAGAGTATCTGCCGATTCTCGTCCGCAAGCAGGCCAACCCCGGCCAGCCTGCCGTCCAGATAGTCCGTCCTGCAGTAATAGCCCGGAAAGACTCCGGGAAACAGACAGTTCTGAAGCTCAACCACCTTATCTTCTGTCATGCCCAGGCGGAAAGGGCCTATGCCCTTGTTTGGATACACTTCAAAGGTTTCCATCATCTTTCCTCCTCAGCCTGGCAAAGAAAAATCCGTCGGTGCCATGGCGATGGGGCCAGCAGGTGAGCATGCCGGTATCTGTATCCAAGAAGGGGCCAGGGACTTGGAATCCATCTAATGTAAAGTCTCTCCGCTTGTCTAAAAACGCCCTCACGACTCCCTCATTCTCCCGCCCCAGCAGGGTGCAGGTGGCGTAGAGAAGCACGCCGTCCGGGCGCACATAATCCGCCACATTGTCCAGAATGGCGGCCTGCACACGGGGCAGGTTCTCCAGAGGCTTAGGATCCTTGTAGCGAATGTCCGGCTTCTTGCGGATGATACCCAAGCCGGAGCAGGGTACATCGGCGAGTACCAGATCAAAGCTGTTAAGTAATTCGGCTTTTCGCTCCTTGCCGTCCAACAGGTTTGCATGGATGATATCCAGGCCCAGCCGCTGATAGCCCGCCTCGATCAGGCGCAGCTTGTGGGGGTGAATATCACAGGAGGTGACGCTCCCCTGGTTCTCCATGGCGATAGCGGCGGCGAAGGATTTGCCTCCAGGGGCTGCGCAGGCATCCAGCACCCTCCACCCCGGCTGCGGCGCGGCGGCCAGCACCGCCAGATGGGCGGCGGCATCCTGGATGTAAAAGTACCCCTTCTGGAACGCCTCCAGGTGTTCCAGACTCCCGGTGCCGTTCAGGAACAGGCAGTCCGGCAGCCAGGGATGGGGTTCCACTGCCACCCCCTCGACCGTCAGCATGGCAGCCAGCTCCTCTGCGGAGATTTTGAGGGTGTTTACCTGGGCACAGGTGGGCGGCTCGCGGTTATCGGCGGCCAACAGTGCCTCCGCCTCCTCCCTGCCCAGCCGGGCAACGAAGGAATCCACCAGCCACTGAGGATGGCTGTACCGGGTGGAGAGGTCGGCGGGCGGCTGCAGCGCCTCCCGCTGGCGGATCAGGCTGCGGAGCACCCCGTTGACCAGCCCTGCGGCCCTAGGATTTTTGGCCTTCTTTCGGGCCAAGGACACCGCCTCGCTGACGGCGGCGTGATCCGGCACCCGGTTCAGATACAAAAGCTGATAGGCTCCCAGGCGCAGCAGGTTGCGGATAGACGCCTCCAGCTTGTGCAGCGGGGTGGCACACAGCTTTGAAAGGTAAAAATCCAGCAACATCCGGTTTTGGAGTACACCGAAGCACAGCCGGGTCGCCAGGGCGGCGTCACGGCCGTCCAGCTTCGCTCCGCCGATGGCCTTTTTCAGATATCCGTCTGACCACGCCCCCTGCCTCTCGCAGGCGGTAAGGGCGTCCAGTGCAACTTCTCGGGCCTGCTTCATCTAATCCCTCCGTCGTCCTGCAAAGGCCAGCAGGAACCGCAGCAGCTGAGCCAGGGAGACCAGCAGGGCTGCCACATAAGTCATGGCGGCGGCCCCCAGCACCTTGCGGGCACCCCGCAGCTCATCGTCCTCCAGCAGATGGGTACCCTCCAGGCTGGCAATGGCCCGGCGGGAGGCGTTGAACTCCACCGGCAGCGTTACAAGCTGGAACACCACCGCCGTGGCAAACAGCAGCACGCCCACGCCGAACAGGGGCTGGGAGTAGAGCAGCAGGCCGATGACGATCAGGATCAGGGAGAGCTGGGAGCCGATATTGCAGATGGGCACCAGGGCGGAGCGCAGCTTGATGGGGCCGTACCCCACCGCGTACTGCACCGCATGGCCCGCCTCGTGGGCGGCCACTCCCACCGACGCGATGCTGTTGGAGCCGTACACCGCGTCGGACAGGCGGATCACATTGCTCCGGGGATCGTAGTGGTCGGTCAGCCGGCCGGAGACCCGCTCAATGCGCACATTTTGAATGCCGTGGGCCCGCAATACTGCTTCCGCCGCCTGGGCGCCGGTAAAGCCCCGGCGGCTGGCCATACGGGAGTAACGGTTGAAGGTGGAGGACACATTGAGCTGGGCCAGCAGGGCGATCAGCATGGCCGGTACCAGGATCATCCAGTAATAGGGATCGTAATAGTAGAAAAACGGCATGGAAACCTCCGTTCACATAATCTGCCCGCCCAACAGGTAGCACCACAGGTTCGCCAGGAACCCGACCCCCATCCCGCCCGCCAGCAGGGCGGTGAGCCGGGGCCGTTTTTCCGTCAGCGCAGCGGCGAACAGGAAGAACGGCAGGGCGCAGGACAGGTAGCGCCCGGCGCTGAGCAGCCAGGACAGGGAGTAGTTGAGCACCAGATAGGCGAAGGCATAGAGCGTATACATACTCCGGAACCGCCCGCAGGCGTACCAGAGCAGGGCAAAAAAGGCGGCAAAGAGTAGCAGGGTGGGAATCCAGATCTGAACCCGTATCGCCTCGTCATAGTAGGACAGGGCGTTTTGCAGCACATACCACAGGGTGTCTGAGATCCAGCAGAAGCCCTGGCTCCAGTGTTCCTGCATCACCGTAAAGGCAAAGGGATCCCCCGCCACGGCGGCGTTGAGGCCGAGATAGGCCAGGCTGCCCACAGCGGGCAGCAGTACCGCCGGCAGGCGGCGGAGGATGGCCCTCCCGTCAAATTTCCCCAGACTCTCTACCAATTCCGCTCCCGCCGCCCCAATGAGTAACAGACCATGCATGCGGGTCATAGCGGCCAAAACACCCCACATACCCGCCCGCCACCAACGGTGGCGGCGGATGTGCCAGAGAGCGGCGGCCGTAGTCAGCAGGAACAGCCCCTCGGTCATCACCCCGCCGAAGAAAAAGGCATATGGAAAGAGAGACAAAAAGAGAACCGTCCGCCGGGCGGCACCTTTCCCCAGCTCCCAGGCCGCCAGCCGGTACAGGTAGACGCACCCCGCGGAATAGCACAAAAAGGACACCATCAAGCCCGCCGCCATGGTATTATGCCCCGTCAAGGGGCAAACCAGCCGCACCAGCCAGGGATAGAGGGGGAAAAAGACCAGAAACAGGGGTCTGCCGTCCTCCCAATAGCCGGTGTAGCCCAGTTCGGCCAAGCCAACGTAGTGCCATGCATCCCATTTCTTCCAGATATCCGTGGCCCAGGACAGACCGGTACCCGGGTAGAGCACCAGGCAGGCCAGCGCGGCCACCGCCAGAAAGACGGTCAGGCGGAAGAGCAGGGCGGCGGAGAACACATGCAGAAGCTCCCGGCGGCTTACCTCACAGCCTCTGGAGGCAGATGCCGGTACGGCACAGGGCGCCGGAAGTCCGGCGGCCCCCAGCCACCGGAGCAACAGAGACAGCCCCAGGGCCAGCACTACTCCAGAGACCGCCAGCGTCCAGAGCAGATGGATCATCCCACAGGGATGGGGTGCCCCCGCAGATAGTCGGCGGCCTTCATGCGCTTGCCGCCGTCGGCCTGGAGCTCGTCAATGCGCAGCACCGTGCCTTCCCCGCAGGCCACCTGAATTCCCTCCTTCCCGGCGGCCAGGATAGTGCCGGGGGCGGCGGAAGTCGTGGCATCCAGTACGGAAGTGGAAAATACTTTACAGCGATTGCCGCCCAGCTCAGTGACAGCAGCCGGCCAGGGAATCAGCCCCCGCACCTGATTGTGGAGCGCCCGGGCGGGCCGGCTCCAGTCCATAGGGGAGAGCTCCCGGCTCAGCATGGGGGCCAGGGTGGCCTTGTCGTGCTCCTGAGGGATGCGGACAGCGGTACCGGCTGCAATATCCGCCACCACGTTCACCAGCAACTCCGCCCCCAGCACCGCCAGGCGGTCGTGAAGGGCCACCACAGTCTCGTCGGGATCAATGGGGGTGGCGGCCTGGGCGATGATGTCGCCGGCGTCCAGATCGTGGGCCATGTGCATGATGGTCACGCCGGTCTCGCGCTCCCCGTTGAGCACCGCCCAGTGGATGGGGGCCGCCCCCCGGTAGTTGGGCAGCAGGGACGAGTGGACGTTGATGCACCCCTTTGGGGGTGCGGCCAGGATCTCGTCCGGCAGAATGCGGCCGTAGGCGGCCACCACAATCAGCTCGGGAGCCAGCTCCTGAATCAGCACCAGAGCCGCGCCGTCCCGCAGCTTGACGGGCTGATAGACCGGGATATTGTGGGCCAAAGCGCACACCTTGACCGGCGGTGCCTGGAGCTTCATGCCACGGTTCCTGGGCTTGTCAGGCTGGGTGAATACCCCGCAGACCGTGTGCCCGGCGGCAATGAGCGCTTCCAGGGAGGGTACAGCAAAATCGGGGGTGCCCATAAACAGAATTCTCATTCTCCCTGCTCCTCCATCATGCGGTCCAGCTCCTCAGTGGTGTAGAGCCGGTCGGCATGCTCGGTGAACAGGTGGCCGTCCAGATGCTCAATCTCGTGGCAGAAGCAGCGGGCCACGATCTCCTCCCCCTCGGCCTCAAAGAAATTGCCGCTGCGGTCCTGGGCGCGCACCCGTACCTTGTAGGGGCGCTTGACCACGCCCCAGCGGCCGGGCACCGACAGGCAGCCCTCAAAGCCCTCCTGCTCCCCCTCCTGGGTGAGAATCTCGGGGTTGACCAGCTCCAGCATGTTGTCCTCGGCGTCCACCACAATGACCACCCGGCGGAGAATCCCCACCTGGGGGGCGGCCAGGCCAGCCCCGTTGGCATCCGCCAGGGTCTCCTTCAGATCGTCCAGCAGCGTGTGCAGGCGGGCGTCAAAGCTGGTGACCGGGCGGCACATCTTGTGCAGGGCAGGGTCTCCATCCGTCAAAATCTTGCGCAGGGCCATGGTGTTTCCTCCTTAATCCAGTGGGTTCACGTCCGCCGAGACGGACACCCCCTTGTTTTCCTTGTCGGTTTGCGCACAGCGGACCAGATGGGCCACCATGGCGCGAATTTCCTTTGTATTTTGTGCCGCCAGAGTCAGGCGGTAGCGGTAGCGGTCGTTGATCTTGGCCACGCTGGCCGGGGCGGGGCCAAGGACGGTCAGCTCCCAGTCCCGAAACGGCGGCTGGGCCAGCCACCCCTCCAGGGAGCGCCGCAGGCGCATACAGGTGCGCAGCACCGCGCTCTCCAGCAGCCCCGAGGCCGTCAGGACAAACAGCTCCCGAAAGGGCGGGCACAGGCGCATCCGGCGCAGCTCGATCTCCTGCTCATAGAAGCTGTCGTAGTCCTGACGGGCGGCGCAGCGGATCACGTCATTCTCCGGGGTAAAGGTCTGGATGACCGCCCTCCCCTGTTTGGCCCCCCGCCCGGCCCGGCCTACCACCTGGGTGAGCAGGGAAAAGGTGCGCTCCCCCGCCCGGTAGTCGTCCACATACAGGGAGAGGTCGGCGGAGATCACCCCCACCAGGGTGACATTCTCAAAATCCAGCCCCTTGGCCACCATCTGGGTGCCCACCAGCACTGGAATCCGCTCCTTCTCAAACCGGGAGAGCAGCTTCTCGTGGCTCTGGGTGGCGGAGACGGTGTCGGTGTCCATCCGCAGGATCTCCCGCCCCGGAAAGGCGGCGTGGAGCTCCTCCTCCACCTTCTGGGTGCCGTAGCCGAGGAAGTTCAACGCCCCGCCGCAGGAGGGGCAGGCGTCGGGCAGCGGCTCGGAGTGGCCGCAGTAGTGGCACATGAGCCGACCGTTGGCCGAGTGGTAGGTCAGGTGGACGGAGCAGCGGGGGCACTTGGGCACCTCGCCGCACTCGCCGCAGGTGACCATGCGGCTGGCCCCCCGGCGGTTGAGGAAGAGAATACTCTGCTCCCCCGCCTCCATGGCGGCGGCCAGCCCGGCCCTGAGGGGCCCGCTGAGGGAGGTGCCGTTGCCGGCGCGGAGCTCCTGTTTCATGTCGGCGATGAGCACCTCCGGCATGGCCTGCTCGTTGTACCGGCGGCGCAGGGTGAACAGGCGGTAGTCCCCCCGCCTGGCGTGGTACATGCTCTCCACCGAGGGGGTGGCCGAGCCCAGCACCAGCAGGGCGTCATTCTGAGCACAGCGGTATTTTGCCACGTCGCGGGCGTGGTATTTCGGGACGTTCTCCGATTTGTAGGTGGACTCCTGCTCCTCGTCCAGAATCAGCAGCCCCAGATTCCGCAGGGGGGCGAACACGGCGGAGCGGGTGCCGATGACCACCCGGGCCTGCCCGCTCCTCACCCGCTTCCACTCGTCGTACCGCTCCCCCGCCCGCAGGGACGAGTGGAGCACAGCGATGTCATCCCCGAAGTGGGAGGCGAAGATGCGCAGGAGCTGGGGGGTCAGGGCGATCTCGGGCACCAGCACCATGGCGGTACGGCCCCGGGCCAGTGCCTCATAGATCAACCGGAGATACACCTGGGTCTTGCCGCTGCCCGTCACCCCGTACAGCAGGGCGGCAGCGGGTCTTCCGGCCGCCGCCAGGGCGTCCAGTCCCTCAAAGGCCGCCTGCTGCTCGGCGTTGAGCACCGGGGGGGCGGCCCGCCCCCCCGCCTCCACCGTCACCCGACGGAACACCTCACGGTGTTCCAGGCGCAGGATACCGCTCTTTTCCAAAGAGCGCAGGGTGGCGTTGGCGGCCCCGGTGAAGTAGCACAGCTCCTTAGCCGAGGCGCTGCCGAGGGCGCACAGCAGCTCGGTCACGGCGTACCGCAGGGGCGCGGAGCGGCGCCTTGGCGTGACCAGGGCCATGGCCTCCTCGGGCGGGATGGCCAGCGAGGCCACCAGCTCTTTCTTGTCCCCCACCCCCCGGGAGGCGCTGGTTTCCAAGGTGAGAATGCCCTTGTCCCGCAGCAGCTTGAGGGCGGGATTGGGATCTTTTGTCCCGAACGCCTCCTTGATTTGGGTCACATCCGCCTCCCGCCCCGAGGCGAAGAGCAACTCCACGATGCGCCGGGCGTGCTCTGACCGGCCCGCCGCCGCATAGGCCGCCTCCCGGTCCACGCCGGGGGCCAGCTTCCAGCGATCCTGAAGGGAGAAGTACAGCCCCGCCGGGAGCATGGCCCGGGCCGCGTCGTACACGGTGCAGAACCAGCGTTCCCGCATCCACAGGGCCAGCCGGAGGGCCTCGCCGTCCAGCACCGGCTCTTCGTCCAGAACGGTGAGAATGCTCTTGTGCCTTGGGTCGTCCGGGTACCCGCCCTCCAGCGCCAGGACGATGCCCTCCGTCCGGCGGTTGCCCGCCCCGAAGGGGACGATCACCCGCATACCGGGGCGCAGGGTGTCCAGCAGCTCCGGCGGTACCTGGTAGTCGTAGGGCTTGTCGATGGCGTAGGTAGCGGCCTGCAGCGCGATCTTGGCCACGGTATTCCCCTCCATCTCTCCGCCCCCCTTTCCTCCAGAAAAGGCAAGCGCCGGGCGCTTCCCCGTCGCTTGCCTTATGCTCACTCCTCGTCGTTCAGCTCAACCTTGCCCTCGGCCACCTCGCGGATAGCGATGGTCACGGGCTTGTCGTCCAGCGGAATCCCGGCATCCTCCGCCTCGCTGGCCACCTGGCGGGCCCGCTGGGCCACTACGTTCACCAGCATATAGCGGCTGGGTACCTGCTTGAGCAGTTGGTTCATCGGGGGTTCGAGCATCATATTGGATCAGACTCCTTCCACAAGATTGATTCGGTGCTTGGTACGGCAGCTCTCCGCCGTCAGGATGGCGATGATCTCGCCCGCGGCCTCGGATACCTTGTCGTTGACCACCAGATAGTCATAATTGGGGATCTGCTTGCACTCCTCACGGGCCTTCTGGAGGCGGCCCTGGATGACCTCCTCCGCGTCGGTGGCCCGGCGGTGCAGGCGGCGGGAGAGCTCCTCAAAGGAGGGGGGGATGATAAAGATAAAAACCGCGTCTGGGCACTTGGCCCGCACCTTGGCCGCGCCCTGCACCTCAATATCCAGCAGCACGTCGGTGCCGGCGGACAGCTTCTCCTCGATCAGGCGAAGGGAGGTGCCGTAGTAATTATGGACATATTCGGCGTATTCCAACAGCTCACCGCCGGAAATCATGGACTCAAACTGCTCCCGGCTGACAAAATTGTAGTTGACGCCGTCCTCCTCTCCCACCCGTGGCTGGCGGGTGGTGAAGGAAACGGAGAAGTAGATGTTTTCCCGTTCGCTCAGGAGCTCGGAGATCACCGTGCTCTTGCCCACACCAGACGGGCCGGAGAGCACAATAAGCTGCCCCCTGGTTTTCTTTTTCAGGTTCATGCGTCCTCATCCTCCTCTGGGGCGGGCTCGTTCTCCCGGCCGCCCAGCCGCCCGGCCACTGTCTCTGGCTGTAGGGCCGAGAGAACGATGTGGTCGCTGTCCATGATGAGCACCGCCCGGGTGCGCCGCCCATAGGTGGCATCAATGAGCACACCCCGGTCCCGGGCCTCCTGGACCATGCGCTTAATGGGGGCCGACTCCGGGCTGACAATAGCGATGAGCCGTCCGGCGGAAACCATGTTTCCAAATCCGATATTGATAAGCTTCATCCTGCCCCACCGCCTTACTCGATGTTCTGGATCTGTTCCCGGATCTTCTCGATCTCGGCCTTGATATCCACCACGTATCCGGCGGTCTCAATATCATTGCATTTGGAGCCGATGGTGTTGGCCTCCCGGTTGAACTCCTGGATCAGAAAGTCCAGCTTGCGGCCTACGGGTCCCTCCTGGGCCAGCATGTGGTCCAGTTGGGACAGGTGACTGCGCAGGCGGACGGTCTCCTCGTCCACAGCCACCTTGTCGGCATAGATGGCGGCCTCGGTGAGGATGCGGCTCTCATCAAGCTGGGTGTTCTGAAGCACCTCCGCCATTTTGGCGCTCAGGCGGGCCCGGTAGTCGGCCACAATGCCGGGGGCGCGCTCCTCCACCCTGGTAGTGAGGGCCTCGATGGTGCGTGCCCGGCCGGTCACATCCTGGAAGAGCTTTTCGCCCTCCCGCGCCCGCATGGCGTCAAAGTCCTGAAGGGCCAGCTCCAGCACGGAGCAGATGTCCGTGCTCACGGCCTCCAGATCCTCCTGGCTCTTCTCCACCAGGAAGACATCCTGGAACCGGGAGAGCAGGGAAACCGAAATGTCGTCCTTTAAGCCGTAGCTGTCCCGCAGCGCGCACAGCGCGGCATAGTAGCCATCCGCAGCAGGCTTGTTGACCGAGATGGATACATCCCCGTTCTCCGACGGGCCGATGGTGACGAACACATCCACCTTGCCCCGGGAGATATGGGCCTGTACCTTGGATTTGATGGCGTCCTCCGCAAACACATAGATGCGGGGCAGCTTGATGGTGCAGTCCAGATAGCGGTTATTGACGGAGCGCAGCTCCACAGTGATGGAGCGGCCATGGACCACGGCCTCTCCCCTGCCGTAGCCCGTCATACTTTTCACCAACGCGGGTTCCCCCTGTTCCATTCGTCTTTTGTTCTGAGGCTATTCAAAAATTATACCAGACTAGGAAGTCTTTCGCAATACCCTGTCCACCCGGGCCACATAAAAGGAGATAAGCTTGGAGAAGCCCACGTCGTAAATCACAAAGGCTGCGTTCCCCGCCGCATAGACCATCCAAGGCGCTTGCAGCGTCTCCGGCAGGAAGGGCAGAAACAGGCTGTGCAGACCGAACCAGAACAGGGTCAGAACGGCGTTGAATACCGCCAGCTTGCACAGCCACTCCAGCGGCCGGGCGGGAATGCGCTCCAGCAGGCTCTTGAGCATGGGCCAGAGGCCGAAAAAGAGCAGGTAGAGCAGGGCGTTGGCCTTGTCGGGCACCAGCAGCAGGCCCAGCAGGCCTGCTGCGCCGTAGCAGAAGAACCCCGCCTTCAGCCCGGCCGACACCACCGCCCCCGCAGGAAAGAGGCCGGCAATGGCTACAATACCCATCCGCGCCGTGGGCGAGACGGCGGAGAGATAGAGGGCGATCAGCGACAGCGCAGCCAGCACGCCCACCAAGGCCACCCGGCTTGCGCCCGTTTCAGTATGGTTTCGCATGGCTCAGTTCCCACAGCACATGTTCATGCAAAGGCAGGCCGTACAGCAGTCGCAGGCGTCGATCCCACCGCCGTAGCCGTAGGGGCGGTAGGCCTGTCCACCCTGGCGCATCATCATCAGCGCCTGCCGGTACTCCCCGTTGGCCGGGTCCATGTTGCAGGCCATCTGGAAATGCTGGGTGGCCTCGTCCAGCCAGCCCTTGCGGTAGGCGATGGACCCGGTGAGAAAGTGCCACTCGGCATCCTGGCTGGCAGCGCCGCGGAGGAGCTGCTCGGCCCGGCCGATGTCGCCCATGTTGATGGCCTGCCGTACCTGGTTGTAGAGGCTCCCTGAGGAGGCGCTGGAGTACTGCTGCTGATAGCCGCCCTGGTAGGAGCCGCGGTAGGCCCCCTGGCTCTGGTAGCCGCCGGAGGCCCCTCCCCCGCTGCGCATCTTGGTAATGGTATCGTAGGCCTCGTTGATCTCCTTCATCTTCTCCTCGGCCAGATCGGCCAGGGGGTTGTTTTGATAGTTGTCCGGGTGGTATTTCCGGGCCAGCTCCCGGTAGGCGCGTTTGATCTCCTCGTCGCTGGCGTCGGGCTTGACCCCCAGCACAATGTACGGATCTGTCATGAAATCCTTCTCCTGTTTTGATGATTGACGGCCTTCCAACGGCCGGTAAAAACCAGCTCCTCCACCATAGGCAGCCCCAGATAGAGGATATTCTCCACGGCGCCCTGCCAGTGGCCCAGCTCCAGGAGCGCACAGGCGGAGCGGGCCAGGTTCAGAGAGTGGAGAAGGGTGGTGCGCAGATAATCCCGGTTCGCCTCCACCTGCTCCGGAAAACGGGCGGCAATGGGGTTGTAGGACCCGGTGCGTCCGTCCTCCTCCAGATCGTCCCAGGCGTCCACCAGGTAAATCCACCGCCCCACATGGTAGAGGAGCTGCTCCAGGGCGCGGGTCCGGGCGGAGGACTGCTCTGGAAGGGCGGCCGCCGCCAGGATGCGGGCAAAGGTGTCCGCCGTCCGGTCCAGCGAGGGAGAGCCCTCCTGCTCCAGGGCCTGGAGCTCCTCCAGACAGCTTCGCACCGCCCGGTCAAACTCCGGCCGGGCCTGGGCCGCCCGGCGGTAGCCGGGTCGGAGCAGAAAGGACAGAACCCGGGCGGCATTTCCCTTCCAGAAGGGACCGTCCGCCACCGTGTCCCGCAGCTTCCAATAGCTGAGGATGGTTCCAGCGTCCGCCGCCGCATCCACGCTTCCGGCGCAGATGCAGCCTTTTTTCCGACACCAGAGGCGGGCCGGACAGCGCTTCCGCTCCGCCGTAGGCTTCGAGCCGTCCAAGAGCATGGCGAGAAAGGTAAAGTCGTAGTTCAGAAAGAACCGGGTGAAAAAGCCGTGCCGCCTTCCCAATGCGCGGCAGAGTCCGCAGTAGAGGGCCTCGTAGTCCCGCAGCTCGCGCACTTTCAACTCGTCCCGGTTGGGGCGCACATAGCCGAACATCAGGCCTCCGGCGCAATGGCGGTAATGCAGAAGGAAATGGCCTGCTGCCTGCGCACCCGGCGGTCCCACAGAACGGCCAGCAGGAGCCCTAGTGCGAACCCGGCCACCCCGACGGCCGCGCTGACTCCCGAAGAGAGCCGGAAAGCCGCACAGAGGAAATAGCCGGCGAAAAAGAGCAGGAAGGGCACCAGATAGACGATCACAGCCGCGCCCAGTACCCGGCTGGTGGAGGACTCCACCGTCACCATGTCGCCGGGCATGGCCCGGACCGGATTGGCGGCAATCACTGCTACGGTGGAGCTGACCATCAGTTCGCTGCAGCCTCCGCCGCATTTGGAGCAGTCGTGGCCGCAGGCAGACTGACGCTTGACGGCCACCTCCGCCCTGCCGTCAGCCAGGACGCGGGTTACCTTTGCTGTTTGAACCATACTTTCACCTGATTTCTACGATCTTGAGACCGAAATGGAAATGTTGTACTCACCGACCACGCCCACCTCGCTGCTGCCATCCAGATAGACCTTGACCGGCACTGTCCGGCTTCCGGTGGACAGATCCAGGTTGGACAGATCGGCCACAATCCGGACTTGGGAGGCCGTGACCGCATCTACGGCTTCCTGGGTGCCGCGGATCAAAACCGTGCAGGACTGGGTGTTGCGTGTGATCTCATAGCCGCCCGGCTTATTGATAATCTCAATATTTCCAGCCTCCAGTGTCTTAGTGACCAAGCCCTCCACGGTGACGGTTACCTTGGCCTCTGTAGTGCCGCTGACATTGGTCAGGGATGGGTCCAAATTAATCGTCATAGACTGTGTCAGGGTGCCAAATACCTTGGACAGGTCAATCTCCCCCAGGCTGATGCGGTCCAACTGATCCAGGATCTCTGCGCTGCCCGCTACCATCAGGGTTCTGGGCTCAATGTCTACGGTTACATTATCTGCGGTGGCGCCGCCGCCGGGAATGAGATCCACGGTTAGCTCCACCTCCTTCATCTTCTCCACCGGGAGGGTAACCAGCACGGTCTCCGGTTCCGTCTCCACCAGGCCGGCGGCGATGGGCTGGCCGTTGGTGCCGATGAGGGTATAGCTACAGTCGGCGCTGTAGGTGGAATTCATATCCTCCTGAGAGATGGTGACTTGGGCGTGATCCACCTGACTGACCAACTCCTCCTGGCCGCTGACGGTAATGGTATCCGGCGCGAAGGAGAAGTCACGGCGTTGGAAGCCTTCGGCCACGCTGCCGTTAAAGGTTCCTTGAACCGGGATCTCCTTGCTGCTCCAGCGGGAAACGGTGAAGTCGATGGTACTTGGGCTGGTGTAGCGTACGTCAATGGAGTCGATTATGGTGATGGAGCGGGGAAAATTGATGTTGCGTGAGGTAATAGCCACACTCTGCTCCCCTGGCTCGGTAATACCGGAGACATCCACCACCACAGTGGTATCTCCCTGGTTCAGGCGGCTCCACACCTCGCCGCGGGCAGACAGCTGCAAATTGACCGTCTGCTCTGCTCCCTCAGAGATCATCAGTCCCCGCTCTTCAAGCTTTTCCAATCCACTGAATACCACCCGGACATTCCGCAGGGTTCCGGTGTCCACCGAGTTGGGGTCGTTGCCGACGTAGACCCAGAGGAGAAACGCCAGCAGGATGGAGAGCACCACATAGAACCACCGGCTGTTAAGAATTTTCGTTCCCATCCTGCTTTTTCCCCTTTCCAAAGCGGAGCAGATTGCCCAGCTTGAATTTGGACGCGGCCTCGTCATTCTCCCGTTCCGGAAGCAGCTCATTGCGGAGCAGGCGCTCCAGAGTCTCCGGCGCCAGGTGGCGCTTGAGCATGCCGCCCACCGCCACGGAGATGGAGCCGGTCTCCTCCGAGACAATAGCCACCACGGCGTCCGTGTGCTCACTTGCTCCGATGCCTGCCCGGTGGCGCATGCCCAACTCCCGCGACAGATTTACATTGCCCGACATGGGAAGCATACAGCCCGCGCCCACAATCCGTCCAGCGCGGACAATCACCGCGCCGTCGTGGAGCGGGGCCTTGTTCCAGAAGATATTTTTCAGCAGTTCGGCATTCACCGTACAGTCCAGCGCGGTTCCGGTCTTGATGGCATCATCCAGCATGTTTTTCCGCTCAAACACCATCAGCGCGCCGGTCTTGCTCTTGGAAAGGGACGTATAGGCATCCACCGTCTGAGTGATGGCACTGTCCAGCTCGTTGCGTGCCTCCTCCGGTGTAAACACCTTCCCGAGGCTGGTGCGGCCCATCTGCTCCAGAAAGCGGCGGATTTCAGGCTGGAAAATGACCACCAGGGCTACCACACCCCACACCATGAGCTGCTGAAGCAGATAGCTGACCGTGTTGAGGTGGAAGAAGGTGGAGACACCCAGGGCAAACAGCAGCAGCAGTACGCCCTTGGCCACCGCGCCGGAGTTGGTGCGGCGCATCAGCATAATCACCTTATAGATAAGAAAGGCCATGATCGCGATATCAACCACATCAGAGATACCAAACAGGACGACCTTTCCCTTGAATTCCTGGAGCAAATACAAAATGCCTTCCATTTCCTCGTCTCCCGCTTCCGGCCGCGCCGGCATCCTTGCTTCCCGCAGAGTACATGTATATCCTTTAACTGATTTATTATACTGTATTCACAGGCGGTTGACAAGTAGAAGGGAAATCAATTTTCTGTGAACAGGCCCTGTGTGCAGACACAAAAAATAGCCGCAGACGCGGCTATTTTTGCCCGGCGGTCAGCCGCGCAACCTCCTGTGTGAAGCGCTCGACTTCCCGGGGTGTATTGAAGGCGGAGACGCTGGCGCGGACTGTCCCAGCCTCCAGCGTCCCGGCCGACTGATGGGCCAGCGGCGCGCAGTGCAGGCCGGCACGGACGGCAATCCCTCTGGCGCCCAGGGCCTCGCCTACCGCTTCACAGTCCATTCCGTCTATCTGGAAGGAGAGCACGCCGGCCTGGACGGCTCCCCCATCCCCGTAGACAGTCACGCCGGGAATGCGGGACAGTCCGGCAGCCGCTTGGCGGATCAGGCGGCGCTCATGGGTCAAAATACGCTCCGTCCCCTGTGTCTGAACATAACGAAGTCCCTCCAGCAGGCCGGCAATGCCGGGCATGTTGTGGGTGCCTGCCTCCAGGCGGTCGGGCAGGAAATCGGGCATGGCCTGGAGCGCCGAGGCGCTTCCGGTGCCGCCCATGAGTAGTGGGTGGGTCTCCGCCCCGCAGAGCAGCAGGCCGGTGCCCTGGGGACCGTAAAGTCCCTTGTGTCCCGGCATGGCGACAAAGGCTGCGCCCAGCTCCCCCATGTGGACGGGCAGACACCCGGCCGACTGGGAGGCGTCCAGCACAAAGGGAATTCCACGTTCCCGGCACAGGGCCGCGATGCCCTCCACCGGCAGGATGAAGCCGAACACGTTGGACACATGGTTACAAATGACGGCCCTCACCGTCTCGTCCAGCTGGCGCTCAAAGGCGCGGACTTGAGCCTCCGGATCAAAGAGCGGGCCTGCAGCCACCCGGATATTGACACCAAGGGCGTGGAGCGGTCGGGTGACGGCGTTGTGCTCATAGCCGGAGATCACCACGGCGTCCCCGGGCTTCAACAGGGAATGAATGGCGAGATTCAGCCCATGGGTGGCGTTGGAGGTGAACACCACCTGTTCTGGGCTCTCCACCTGAAAGAGCTCCGCCGCTGCCTGACGGCAGAGAAAGGCGGTTTCTGCCGCCCGCATGGCGGGAACATGCCCGCCGCGGCCAGGGGTTGCCAGGCGCCCCACTGCGGACGAAACCGCCCGCGCCACGGCGGGCGGTTTTTGTAAGGTTGTGGCCGCGCTGTCAAGATAGATCATAGCAGAACCTCTTTATAGCTGCCGTCGCTGGACATGATATAGATGCGCTTGGGCGTCAGCCCGACGCGGCCCAAAATCAGCAGCGCCGGGGCCAGATTGCGTTCCGAAACCTTGACGGAGTGGCTACACCCCTCCCCGGAAATCATCTTTGGCGAGCGGAGGATGTGGGCCGTAATGCCCGCCCGCTCCAGAGCGGAGGCCGTCCGCTGGGCGTAGGTCAGGGAACGGCAGACAATGAGATAGTAAACCATATAGAAACGCTCCTCTCAGTGCAGTGTATGCACCGGAGGAGCGTCTGGTTCGCCGGTTACAGAAGGTTCTCCACCAGGCAGACGGCATGGGCGGCAATGCCGTCTCCCGTGCCGGTAAAGCCAAGGCCCTCCTCTGTGGTGGCCTTGACGCTGACAGCGTCCACCGGCACCTGGAGCCGCCAGGCCAGATTCCGGCGCATTTGCTCCAGATAGGGGGCCAGTTTTGGGGCCTGGGCCAGCACGGTGGCATCCACATTGCCTACCCGGTATCCCCTCTGACGGAGGCGGGAAACCACCTCGTCCAGCAGCCGCAGGCTGTCCGCCCCCGCGTAGGCCGGGTCGCTGTCCGGGAACAGGTGCCCGATATCTCCAAGGGCGCAGGCGCCCAGCAGGGCGTCCATCACCGCGTGGGTGAGCACATCCGCGTCGGAGTGACCCAGCAGGCCCTTGTCAAAGGGCACCTCCACACCGCCCAGAATCAGCCGCCGGCCCTCCACCAGGCGGTGTACGTCATATCCATGTCCAATTCTCACTGCTGCTCCCTCCAAGCGAAAAGCGCCTCCGCCACCGCCAGATCCTCCGGGGTGGTGATTTTCAAATTGCAGTAGTCCCCCTGCGTCAGGGATACGCCGATGCCCAGCCGCTCCACCGCTCCGCAGTCGTCAGTCAGGGCGGCCCCGTCCTCCAGGGCCTTGACCAGGGCGGCCTTGATCAGATCCACCTGAAACACCTGGGGTGTCTGCACGGCAAAGAGCTCCGAACGCTCCAGCGTAGCCTCCACCAGACCGTCCCGCGCCCGCTTTATGGTGTCCTTCACCGGCACCGCCGGGGCGGCTGCGCCGCACTCTGCGGCGCGGAAAATCACCGTCTCCAGCACCTCCTGGCTGACCAGGGGGCGGGCCCCGTCGTGGATGGCCACCAACTCCGCGCCGGAGGAGAGCTCCCCAAGCCCGGCCAGAACCGAGTGGGTGCGGGTAGCCCCACCCACTATCACCTTGCGGACCTTGGACAAGCCGGCATCCCGGCAGAGCTGGCCAATGGGGACGATCAGATCCTCCCGGGTGACCACGATAATCTCGGCAAGATAGGGGCACAGCTCCAGCGCCCGCAGGGTATGTAGCAAAACGGGCTGCTCCTCCAGGGGAAGGAGCAGCTTGTCCTGGCCCTCCATCCGGGTGGAGCTCCCGGCCGCGGGGACCACGGCGGAACAGCGGAGCTCCGGTGTCCGCTGCCGCCGGAACAGCCGCCCAAGCAGTCCGGCCATGTCCATTCCTCCTCCACAAAAAAAGAGCCGTTTCGGCTCCTCCCCCGTTTCCCTCCAGGGGTCCGGTGGGCGGTCACAGCGGACCGCCCCTACAGACTGTATTAGGCCAAGGCGGTATTTATGCGCGCCTCAACATCTTCATAACTGGCATCCTGCGAGAGCACAATCTCTGAGATCAAAATCTGCTTGGCCGAGTGGAGCATCTTCCGCTCCCCGGTGGACAGGCCGCGCTCCTCCTCGCGGAGCATCAGGCCCTTGACTACACGGGCCACCTCCAGCAGATTCCCGCTCTTGAGGCGAAGCATATTCTCCCGGTAGCGCCGGTTCCAGTTTGGGGTCATGTCCACCTCGATGTCCGGGATGGCCGCGATCACCCGGTCCGCCTCGTCGCCCTTCACCACCGGGCGAACACCGATCTCCTCACTGTTTGCCGTGGGGATCATGACCAGCATGCCGCCCACCGGCAGCTTGAGAATGTAGTAATCCCTTACCACGCCGTTGACTTTTTTCTGCACGATGCTGTCAATGATACCGGCACCGTGCATTGGATGCACAATCTTGTCTCCAACCTGAAACACGCTCCCACCTCCCAGCAGAACATTCCGATGCGTATAACTTCATTTTTACCCTACATATCGTATTATAGACGCATTCCTCACCCTTTGCAAGTCATTTTGTGTGTCTTATTTGTAAAAATGAAAAAAACCGTGCGGTTTCCAAGCGGAAACAGCACGGTTTCATTGTAGGAATGTGATTACTCCTCGTTGACATCCTCGGACTCAGCGGGCTCGTCGCCGCCCTCCAGCAGGGCGCGGATGGACAGGGAGACCTTCTTATTGTCGTAGTCGATGTCGATGATCTTCACATCCACCATTTGGCCCTCGCTCAGCACGTCACCGGGCTTGTCGATGCGGTGGTCGGCGATCTGGGAGATGTGGATCAGGCCGTCCACACCGGGCACAACCTCGGCAAAGGCGCCGAAGGTCATCAGCTTGACTACGCGGACATTGGCCACGTCGCCGGGCTGATACTTGCCAGTGAACACCTCCCAGGGGTTCTGGGAGCGGTCCTTCATCCCCAGGGAGATCTTCTTCTTCTCCTTGTCGAAGGAGATGACATAGACCTCCACGGTGTCACCCACGGAGACGACCTCGGAGGGATGCTTGATGCGGGACCAGGACAGCTCAGAGATGTGAACCATACCGTCCACGCCGCCGATGTCCACAAAAGCGCCGTAAGAGGTCAGGCTCTTCACAGTGCCGGTATAGCGCTTGTTCTCCTCAATGTTGGCCCACACCTCGGCGGCCTTGGCGGCGCGCTCCTCGGCCTCAACGGCGCGGATGGAGCCCACCACACGGCGGCGGGCGCGGTTGACCTCGGTGATGCGCAGGCGGACATGCTGCTTGAGCAGCTGGCTCATCGGGGTCTCCCGGGGCAGGCCAGTCTGGGAGGCGGGCACAAAGACGCGCACACCCTTGATGGACACAACGACGCCGCCCTTGTTCTCCTCGGTGACCACACCCTCAACGGTGGTGTGCTCCTCACGGGCCTGCTCGATGTCATCCCAGCTCTTCACGGTGTCAAGGCGCTTCTTGGAGAGGGTGACCACACCCTCCTGGTCGTTCACACGCATGACATAGGTCTCAATCTCGTCGCCGATCTTTACCAGGTCCTCAACCTTGGCCGTAGGGTCGTCGGTCAGTTCGGACACCGGTATGTAACCGGCGTGCTTGGTGCCGAGATCCACATAGATCTCAGTAGGCGTAATGCCAGTGACAACGCCCGTAACCTTCTCCCCTGTATTTAAAGTTTTGATCGACTTCTCCAGCATTTCAGCGAAGGATTCCTCGATCTCAATGTTTTCGTCGCTCATTTTGTCATAGACCTCCTTTATAATCCACTCAGGCGTGGACGCGCCCGCAGTGATTCCAATAGAAGCCTTCCGACACAGGTTGGAAGGTTCCAGCTCCGCCGCCCGTTCGATCCAAACGACCATGGGACAGAGTGCCCCGCATAACTCGGCCAGCCGTTTGGTATTGGAGCTCTCCCGCCCTCCGATGACGACCATAGCATCGGAGCGCGCGGCCAGCGCCTGGGCCTCAGACTGTCGTTTACACGTAGCATTACATATTGTATCAAAAATTTTTAAGTTTGTACACTCTTTTTTTGCTTTTTCTACGCAGGAATCCCAAATAAAACGGGTGGAGGTGGTTTGTGAGACCATAGTGAGAGGTATGTCCCGCCGTTCCGGCGCGGTTTCCAGCCAGTTCGACAGCTCCGCCACCCCCTCCAGCACCACCGGCCGCCGGCACCATCCGGCGATGGCGGCCACCTCCGGATGGGTGCGGGTGCCGATGATGAGCACCTGCCGCCCCCCCTCCTCAGCGCGGGAGACGATCTGGTGTATGCGGGACACATTGGGGCAGGTGGCGTCGATGACCGGCCGGCCCAGGCGCGCCAGCGCCTCATGGACGGGCCGTCCCTCCCCGTGGGAACGGATAAGCACCGCCGTCCCAGGCGGAACCTCCTCCGGGGTGTCCACCAGGCCCACCCCTATGGACTCCAGATAGGCGATCACGTCCCGGTTGTGGATGATGGGCCCCAGCATGACGCACGGCCGGCCCCCCTCCGCCGCCATCTCCGCCATCTGCACCGCCCGGCGGACTCCGTAGCAGAAGCCGGCGGAGCGGGCCAGCTCCAGCCTCACCGGCCAGCCTGAGGCTTCAAAGCCTCAATGCGCTCCATCAGATCATCGGCCACCGCGTGGTAGTCCTCCGGCGTGGGCTTACGCCCCTCGGGTGCCTTAGGATAGTATGCCTCGCCGAACACGACGGGATTCCAGCGGAACCACTTTTTCTCCGCAGGAAGATAGATGGGGACGATGGGCACGCCGGTACGCAGGGCCAGCATGGCCGCGCCGGTCTTGGCATCGCCGAATTCGCCGTCCTGGTGGCGGGTGCCCTCCGGGAACATGAGCAGCAGTTCACCGTCCTTCAGGTACTTCATCGCCGTCTTGATAGCCGCCACGTCCGCCTTGCCCCGCTTGACGCCGAAAATGCCGCCGTGCTTCAGCACCCAGCCGATGAGGGGCCAGTGCATAATCTCCTCCTTGGCCATGACGTGGATCTGGTAATGCCACCCCAGTGCATAGGCGATGAACAGCGGGTCATTGGTGCGGGTGTGGTTGGCGCACAGCAGCGCGCCCCCTTCGGGCCTGTTCTGTTTATTGATGCACCGTGTGGGCATCACGATACGGAACACGACCCAGAGTACCATATAGGCAATGCAGTAAATGACATTTTTCTTTCGCTTCTTCATGCCTTCAGACGCTCCTTTATGGTTTCCAGAAGGACGTCCAGGCTCTCGTCCAGGGAATTTCCGGTGGTATCCACCAGCAGGGCGTCCTCCGCCTGCCGCAGCGGCGCGGCGGAGCGCCGGGTGTCGTGCTCATCCCGGAGAATGATATCCCGGAGCACGGTGTCATAGTCCGCCTCCTGCCCCCGCTTCCGCAGCTCGTCAAAGCGGCGGCGGGCCCGGTCCTCTGGCGAGGCGGTGAGGAAAATCTTTACATCCGCGCCGGGGAGGACCACCGTGCCGATGTCCCGGCCGTCCATGATCACATCGTGCTCCCGGGCCATGTCCCGCTGACGCTCCAGGAGAAAGGCCCGCACCGCCGGGATGGCCGACACGCCGGAGGTATACCGGGAGATCACATGCTGGCGGATGGCATCGGTCACATCCTCGCCGTCCAGATACATATGCTGCAGGCCGTCCGCGCCATACTTCAGCTCGATGTCCAGGCCGTCCAGCAGAGCGGTCACCGCCGCCTCGTCCTCCGGGTCCACTCCGGCCCGGTAGGCCCGCAGACCTACGGTCCGATAGATGGCCCCGGTATCCACATACAAAAAGCCCAGCCTGCGGGCCAGCAGCTTCGCCAGGGTGGACTTTCCCGCCCCGGAGGGGCCGTCCACGGCGATGCTCTTGTGCTTTGTCATGGGTTGATTCCTCCTATGTCTTGTGCGGCGGCCTCTCCAGCGGCGTGGCCGGTGGACCAGGCAATTTGCAGGTTGAAGCCGCCAGTGTAGGCATCCACATCCAGCACCTCCCCGGCAAAATAAACGCCGGGGGCCTTCTTGGATTCCAAAGTGGTGGGATTGATCTCGGATACCTTTATCCCACCTGAGGTGACGATGGCCTCCTCCACCGGGCGGGGCCCCTGTATGTCGATGCGCAGGCACTTGAGGACCTCCAGCAGACGGCGGCGCTGGGCCTTCGTCACCGAATGAACCTTCTCCGCCGCCGGGATGCCGGTACGCTCCACCAGCACCGGCACCATCAGGCGGGGTGCCAGGCCCTCCAGAACATTGTGAAAGTCCCGGTTGGCGTTCTCCTCAAAGTCCCGCAGCAGACGGCGGTCCAGCTTCTCCTCATCCAGTGCGGGCTTCAAATCCAGATTGATGTAGTAGTGCTCTGTGTCAAAGTCCCGCATATGGGCGCTGGCGCTGAGAATCAGCGGCCCGGACAGGCCAAAGTGGGTGAACAGCAACTCCCCCTGCCCGGCGTAGACGGTCTTCTTTTTGCCGTTGCGCACCTGAATGGCCACGTTGCGCAGCGACAGGCCCTGCATTTTTGCACAGGCATCCCCCTCCGCCACCAGTGGCACAAGGCTGCCTCTGGGCGGCAGAATGGTGTGGCCCAGCGCCTCAGCCAGGGCATATCCGTCACCGGTGGAGCCGGTCAGCGGATAGGAAACCCCGCCGGTGGCGATGACCACCGCCCCGCCGGGGTAAAAGCCGCGCTCCCCCTCCACGCCGGTGAGGACCTCACCCTCCCGTCGCAGGGCGCGGGCCCGGTCCTGCACAATGTGCACCCCGGACCGACGCAGGGCCAACAGCAGGGCGTCGATGATGTCGGCGGCTTTGTCGGAGCAGGGAAAGACCCGGTTCCCCCGCTCTGTTTTCAGCGGCACTCCCAGGCCCTCAAAAAACGCCTTCACCGCCTCCGGGGGAAAGCGGGTGACGGCGCTGGTGAGGAACCGGCTGTTGCGTGGGACATTCTGCAGCACCTCCGGCGCCGCACAGTCGTTGGTCACGTTGCAGCGGCCCTTTCCGGTGATGTAGAGCTTGCGCCCCAGCTTGGGATTGCGCTCCAGCAGGGTGACGGCTGCACCCTTTTGGGCGGCGGCGACGGCGGCCATACAGCCGGCCGCACCGCCGCCGATGACAATTACATGCTTCAAGTGATCTCTTCCACTTTCTCATAGACCTCATATTCATCCCAGATCTGCTCCAGTGTCTCAAAGGTCTGGGAGAGGTCGTCGTTTTTCTTGCGGCCGATGGCCACAATCAGCGCGTTGATCAGCGACAGCGGAGCCACCAGGGAGTCCACGAAGGACGCCATATCGCTCTTGGCCAGCAGGGTCAGGGTGGAGATGGGAGCCAAGGGGGAGGTTTCGCTGTCGGTGAGGGCGATGGTGGCGGCCCCCCGGTCGTGGGCAAACTGCATGGCCTTCACCGTCCGGCGGGAATACCGCGGGAAGCTGACGCCCACAATGACATCGTTGGGACCGATGCGCAAGAGCTGCTCGAATACCTCACTGGTGGAGGTGGCGTGTACCACGGTGACATTGTCAAAAATCAGGTTGAAGTAGAAGCCCAGAAAGCTGGCCAGGGCCGCCGCGGAGCGCACGCCAAGGATATAGATGTGGCGGGCGTCCACAATGGCGCTTACCGCCCGGTCGAAGTCCTCCCGGTTGGTCTCCTCCAGAGTCATATGGATCTTATCCATATCCGACTGCATGACCATGGACAGGATGTCCTGATTGCCGATGCGGTCGTTGGAGACCTCAATGCGCTGGATGGAGGTGAGCTTGCTCCGGATCATCTCCTGCAGGGCCTTCTGCATAGCGGGATAACCGTCATACCCCAGTTCAGCGGCAAAGCGCACCACGGTAGACTCACTGACGTTGACCGTCTTGCCCAGGCGGCTGGCAGTCATGAAAGCGGCCTTGTCATAGGATTCCAGGATAAAGCCGGCAATCAGCTTCTGTCCCTTGGAAAAGGTACTCATATTGGTCTGAATGACCGAAAGGATATCTTTGGACATTGTGGACGATCCCTCGCATTTCTGCCCGCCCGTGGCGGGAATGATACCACGCTGTGTTTTGATTCGTCCCTATCATACCGAGAATTGACCGGAAAAGCAATCCCTTTTCTGCAAGTTTTCCTGATCTCCTTGCAAAAAAGAGATCATTTTCGCAGGAGACAAAGCTCCTCACCTGTCAGGCGCCGCCATGCTCCCACAGGCAGCGCGCCCAGGCAGAGCTCCCCCTCCCGCACCCGCTGGAGGCGGCGCACCCGCAGGCCCGCTGTGGCGCACATCCGGCGCACCTGCCGGTTGCGCCCCTCATGGATGACCACGGAGAGCACCCCCTCCCCCACCGGAGTGACCTGGGCCGGACGGAGGGCGTACCCATCCAGCTCCATAGGGCCCCGCAGCACCGGGAGGGCGGTGTCCACGTCGCCCTCCACCCACACCCGGTATTCCTTCTCCACCTCGTGGCTGGGGTGGAGAAGGGCGTGGGTCAGCGCCCCGTCGTCGGTGAGGAGGAGCAGCCCCTCGGAGTCCAGATCCAGCCGCCCCACCGGCCACACCCGGGCGCCGCAGCCGGCCACCAGCTCCGCCACGGTGCGTCGCCCCTTCTCATCAGAGAGGGTGGTTACGTAGCCCCTGGGCTTGTTGAGCATCAGATAAGTACGGCGGGCGGGCCGCCGCAGAGGCCGCCCGTCCACTCGGATGTCGTCCCGCTCCGGGTCGGCCTTGTCCCCCACCCGCGCGGTACATCCGTTTACCGTCACCCGCCCGGCGGAGAGATAGCCCTCCGCCGCCCGCCGGGAGGACACGCCGTGGGCCGAAAGGATTTTCTGCAGCCGCTCTTCCATGGCCGCTCCCCCCTTTTTATAAATTCGAATCAGAGATCCAGCGGCAGCAGACCGTCGCCAGCGTGTCGGCCTCCCCCGCCCGGAACCAGTCCAGCACCCGGCCGAACAGGCCGCGGCCGGCCCGGTCGTCCGCCACATCGCCGGCATAGAGCAGATAGGTCTCGCCGATTACCGCGCCGTCCAGCGTAAAGAGCAGCCGACCGGCAATGGTTCCGCCCTGGATCGGGGCCTCCACCCGCTCCGGCAGCTCCACACGGGCCTTGACCAGCTCTCCTTCCGTCAGCGGATAGTACACATCGGAGGCCGTATAGACCGGAACAAAGCGGTTGAGGCTGCCCGTCACCGGGAGCATGCGGAAGGTCCGGTTCGCCAGGGCCAGCATGGCGCTGCGGTAGTGGGCAAAGCCATAGTCAAACAGGGCGGCGTGGTCTGCCCAGTCGTTGGGATCATTCAGCGTAACGGCAATCAGGCGCTGCCCATCCCGCTCCGCACAGGAAACCAACGTCCGCCCCGCCCTGTCCGTGTAGCCGGTCTTGAGGCCAGTGCAGCCCTCATACCGCCAGAGTAACTTGTTGTGATTGGTGAGGGTGCGCCCTGCCACCGTGATGGAACGGGTACCCACGATCTTTGCCAGCGCTTCGTGCTCCATCACCACCCGGGCCAGGGCAGCCATGTCGGCGGCGGTGGAGTAGTGCCCCTCGTCGTTGAGCCCGTTTGGGTTTTCAAAGTGGGTGTGCTCCATGCCCAGCTCGGCGGCCTTGTCATTCATCCAGGCCACAAAAGTGTCTACGTCCCCGGCGCAGAAGCCCGCAATGGCCACCGCCGCGTCATTGCCCGAGGCGAGCAGCAGCCCGTAGAGCAGCGCCTCCAGCGTCAGCTCCTCCCCCGCCTTCAGATACATGGAGGAGCCCTCCACTCCGGTCCACTCGGGCCGGATGGTGACTACCTCGGACAGATCAGGGTGAGCTTCCACCGCCACCAGCGCGGTCATCAGCTTGGTAATGCTGGCAATGGGGCGCTCCTCCTCCGCGTTCTGGGCATAAAGGACCCGGCCGCTTTCCCCATCGATCAGGATGGCGGAGGCAGCCGAGATGCCGGGCCCGGCGGCCCGGACGGAGGGACAGAGCAGAACAGCCAGTGTCAAAAGGACGGCGGCAAACCGTTTCAAACAGCATCACCTCAGGGGATAGATGCTGCTAGTATGCGTGTCAGCCCTGGGATTTATCCTTGTCCTGCTGCTTCTCGATAAAGCCGGTGACCTTGTCAATCACATCGGGCACCATCTCTACCACCCGGTCCACGGCGGTGCCGGGCGGAGGCGCTACGGGCATCAGGCGCACCGAGTCCCCCTTGACAATCAGGAAGGCCACCGGGGACAGGTTCATTCCCGCGCCGCTGCCGCCGCCGAAGGAGTTGTCGTCCTCCGGCTTCTGGTTCTTGGAGGTAAAGTCGCTGCCGCCGGAGGCGAAGCCCACCGTCAGCTTGGAGATGGGAATGATGGTGATCTCACCGGCCAAAATGGGCTTGCCCACAATGGTGTTGACGTCCGCGATCTCCCGGAGCTTCTGCATAGTGGTGGTCATCAGATCACCGATGGGATGCTGCTTTTCCATACGTTAAACCGCCTCTTTCTGCTTGCTTGTCGCCGGGCTCCCGGCCTCGGCGCGGTACTTGGAGAACTCTGCCAGAAACCGTGTGGTCAGGCGCAGGCCCAGCGCCAGCGCCTGGCCGGCGGTCAGGGTGGCCGCCGCGTAGAGATAGACGGAGGGCCGCTCCGCGTTAAAGTCCACCCGGGTGCGCAGCCTCCGCTCCTTCACGTTAAAATTCTGCTCCACCAGCGGCCAGATCATACCGATAAATGCGTTCGCCCCGCCGAAGCACAGGGCGGCGGCGGCGGGGTCCGGCGCCGCCGCGGTAACTTCAAGCTGGAACACATCGATGCGCAGCTTGCGCCGGAAGCGCCCCGCCGCCTCGGCGATCAGCGGAAGAAACCGCTTCACCAGCGCCAGCGGCCCGCCGCCCAGCTCCGGCTGCGGGCGTTCCTCCCGTTTTTTCTCCCTTTGGGACGATTTCCCAGCCTTTCGGCGGGGCCGCTTCGGCTTTCTGGGATAGAGCATCAGGCGCAGCGGCCCTACCTTCAGCTTGAGCCGCAGTCCGGCGGTGGAGTACTCCGCCAACGCGCCCAGTCGCACCAGGCGGAGGAGCGCCCCCAGCGCCAGAAGCACCGCGCCCAGGATCAGGATTGCTTTCATCGGGCCCTACGCCTCCTCCTCGGCCTGTGCTATCTCCCGGGCCGCCTGAAGCAGCTCCTCCTCGGTGACCTCCTCTGTCCCCTCCGCGGTCTGGGCGGCCTGAAGCCGCTCCACCGCCGCCTGCATCTCCAGGGTAAGCTGTCCGTCCTCCGGGGTGGTGTTGGGCAGCTCGGGCAGCTCATCCAGATTGGATAGTCCGAAGGAGCGCAGGAAGGTCTGGGTGGTGCGGTACTGGATGGGGCGACCCGGCACGGCCAAGCGGCCGCACTCCTCGATCAAGTCACGCTCCAGAAGCAGGCTGACGGTGTAGGAGCTGTCCACGCCGCGGATCTGGTCCACATAGGCCCGTGTGGCAGGCTGGTAGTAGGCGATGATGGCCAGCACCTCCAGGGCGGGCTGGCTCAGGCGGGCGGGCCGCCGACTCTCAAACGCCCGGCGGATGCAGTCGGCAAACTCCGGCGCAGAGCAGAGCTGATAGCTGTTGTCCAGCCGCACCAGGCGGATGCCACGCCGCTCATAGCGGTAGGCATCGGCCAGGCGTTGGCACACGGAGTCCGCCGTGATCCGGTCGATGTCCAGCGCCAAACACAGGCGCTCCACCCCCACCGGCTCCCCGGCGGCAAAGAGGACCCCTTCAATGGCGGATTCAATTTCCTTCAATTCCATAGTATACCCTCAATCTGCCGTTTTCTCCCCATCGGTGGTCAGCTCCAGCTCTCCCCCGCCCTCCTCGGTACAGGTCACGGTGCAGTCGCTCTCCGTGCCTGCCAGCCGCAGGCGGCGGGCCTTGCACAGCTCCAGCACTGCGATAAAGGTGGCCACCACCTCCGAGCGGCTCCGGTTGCCCTTGAACAGAGCCCGGAACCGGGTCACACCGAAGCGGCTGAGCCGTTCCAGAATTTCGCCGGCCTTGTCCGCCACCGGGTAGGGCTCCCGGCCCACGATGCCCTCGAAGGCCGCCATGGGTGGCGGGAGGCGGTGGTCCACCCGGGCCAGCACCGCCGTCATGGCACGCAGCAGATCCTCCGGCTTGTGGACGTAGCGGTAGGTCCTATTAACCGGCAGGGCCTCGGGCACCTTGGGAATATAGTCCCGGCCGATGGCGTAGCGGTCGGACAGCTCTGGCACGATGGCCTTGATCTTGGCAAAGTTTTCGTGGCGCTGGTGCTCCTCCAGAGAGGCAATGAGCTGTTCCATCTCGGAGATGGCCTCCTCGTCGTGGATGGAGAGCAGCATCCGCGTCTTGATGAACACCAGGTGGGCCGCCATAGTGACAAACTCGCTCGCCACCTCCAGATCCAGCCGCTTGCGCTGATCCATCCACTCCAGATACTGGTCTAGGATCAGGGAGATCTGGATGTCCTTGATCTCCATCCTGTTCTTGCTCAGCAGGTGGAGGATCAAATCCAGTGGGCCGTTGAAGTCCTCCATAGCCTCATCCCGGGCCTTGACCACCTTTTCCAGATGAAAAATCGGCGTTTCGATGGCGCCTCACCTCAAAACAGATTTAAAATAGCAGACGCGTCCTGGAACAGCAGCAACCCGCCCAGAGGCATTCCGGTGAGGGTGCAAAAGCCCCGTAGGACATGGACCATCAGGAAGGACAGGGGCTTGTCGAACACCCCCACCAGCACCAGGAGGATCACCACTCCCATCACATACTTCTCATAGCGCAAGATGGTGTAGTAGATTCGGTCGGGCAGCAGGGCGAACAGGATTTTGGAGCCGTCCAGGGGCGACAGGGGGATCAGGTTGAACAGCCCCATCCCCACCCCCAACAGGGCCATGTTGGACAGGAAGCACAGCACGAACACCGCCGCCGGGCCCAGAGGGGCCAGATGGAACACGGCGGAGCTGACTCCCACCGCCGCCAGGGCGGTGAGGAAGTTGGCCGCCGGTCCGGCTAGGGCGGTAAGCGCCATTCCCTGCCTGGGGTGCTTAAAATAGCGCATATCCACCGGCACCGGCTTGGCCCAGCCCACCTTGGCCACGAGCATCATCAGCAGACCCACCACATCCAGATGCCGGATGGGATTGAGGGTCAGCCGCCCGGCATTTTTGGCCGTGGGATCTCCCAGTCGCCAAGCCACAAAGCCGTGGGACAGCTCGTGCAGGGTGATGCACAGCAGAGCTGCCGCGGCGCTGATAAGGAGGGTGAGCAGGCCCCACCAGTCCATGTTGTTGAGAAAGTCGGATATGGAGCCCAAGCGTCCGCCCCCCTAGCACAAAGATCGTGTCAATTATAGCAAATTTCCAGGAGAAACTCAAGGAAAAGCGGCGGAGCCCTCCCCTGAGCGTCCGCCGTCCTCTCATACAATGGAGTTGCATAGGATTCCGATGCCTGAAACCTCCACCTCTACTGTATCGCCTGGCTGCATGGGGCCCACACCGGCGGGGGTGCCGGTGGCGATCACGTCCCCCGGCTCCAGGGTCATGGAGGCGGTGATGAAAGAGATGAGCGCCCGTACACCAGTGATGAGCTGCTCTGTCCTCCCCTGCTGCACCACCTGACCGTTCAGTCGGGTGGTGATGGTCAGGTGTTCCGGGTCCACCTCGTCGGTGACGACAGGCCCCATGGGGGCAAAGCCATCCATATTTTTGCCGCGGGCCCACTGGCCGTCCGCCTTCTGGACATCCCGGGCGGTGATATCGTTGAGGCAGGTGTAGCCCAGCACATAGTCCAGCGCCTCCTCCTCCGGCACATCCTTGGCACGCCGCTTCATTACCACGGCCAGCTCTCCCTCGTAATCCAGCCGCCCTACAAAGTCTGGGGCGTGAACCGTCCCCAGGTGGGCGTTGAGGGCGTTGGGGGCCTTGAGAAACAGGGTGGGCCGGTCGGGGGTGTTGGAGGCATCCAACATGGACTTCATTTCATGGATGTGGTCGAAATAGTTCTTTCCAATGCAGACAATTTTTGTGGCCTCACAGGGAGCCAGGAGGCGGCAGCCGGACAGGGGCAGGCTCTCTCCGTCATAACGGACACCCTCAAAGGGCGGCTCTGTCAGAGTGCGCACCACATCGCCGTGGAGCACCCCCCACACGCCCCTTCCTTCTCGCAGCAGTTTGACAAATCTCATACGCTTCCCTCCGCGTGCTCCAGGATCAGATTGAGCAGCTCCTGTTTGCCGTCTCCCTTCTCGGTTGAAAAGGGAATCAGCTTTACAGGCTCGTCCAGCTCAAGAGTTTCCCGGATGCGCGCCAGGTTCGGCTCTATGTCGCTCTTGCGCAGCTTATCCAGCTTGTTGGCCACAACCGCAAAGGGACGGCCGCTGTTCTTGAAAAACTCCGCCATGGTGCAGTCGTCCGCCGTGGGCTTGTGCCGGGCATCCACGATCATCAGTCCCAGGGTCATCAGGGAGTTGTCCGCGAACCACTCCTCCATCAGGCGACCCCAGCGGGCTTTCTCCGCCTGGGACACCTTGGCGTAGCCATAGCCGGGGAGATCCACCAGGTAGAAAGCGCCGTCGATCAAAAAGTAGTTGATGTGGGTGGTCTTGCCCGGTGCCGCGCCCACCCGGGCAAAATTCTTCCGGTTGAGCAGCCGGTTGATCACCGAGGACTTGCCCACGTTGGAGCGGCCGGCAAAGGCCACCTGAGGCAGGCGATCCCGGGGAAAGTCCCCGGCCTTGGCCGCGGAGCGCACAAACTCCGCCTTCTGTAAATTCACACTCATGTCAATTCCTCACTGTCGGAAGGTGGGTACTTCCCGGCTCCGGGAGCCGGACTCAGGGGGCGGGAGCGCGTCATCCCGAAGGGGGTCGCAGGTCTTCAGCTCCAGCGCCTCGGCCAGCACCGAATCCACCTGCTCCACCGGAACAAAGTGCAGAGCGGCCCGGACGGTGGGGTCGATCTCCTCCAGATCCGGCACATTGTCCGCCGGCAGGAACACGGTTTTGATGCCGTTGCGGTAGGCGGCCATGGTCTTCTCCTTCAGGCCGCCAATGTGCAGCACTCTGCCCCGTAAAGTAACTTCACCTGTCATTGCGATCTCCCGCCTCACCGGCGCGCCGGTGAGGGCGGACACCATGGCGGTGGTGATGGCAATGCCGGCGGAGGGGCCGTCCTTGGGCACTGCTCCCTCCGGGAAGTGGACGTGAATGTCCTTCGTCTTGTAAAAATCCGCCTCGATTCCCAGTTGGACGGCGCGGCTGCGGATGTAGGACAGGGCGGCCTGGGCGGACTCCTTCATGACGCTGCCCAGGTTGCCGGTGAGCTCTACCTTGCCGGAGCCGGGCACCACGCCCGCCTCCACCTCCAGGATCTCGCCCCCCACCTGGGTCCAGGCCAGGCCGTTGACCACGCCTACCTGCTCCGTCCGGGGCAGCCGCTCCGGGTGATAGCGGCGGATACCCAGATAGTCCTCCAGGTTATCTCCTGTGATGTGAATCGACTTTACACCATTTGACACAATGTCCATAGCCGCCTTCCGGCACAGTGCCCCCAGCTTCCGCTCCAGAACACGGACGCCGGCCTCACGGGTATAGCCCCGAATCAGCTCCCGGATGGCGTCGTCGGTCAGCCTGAGCTGGGCCTTTGTCAACCCGTGGCGTTTCAGCTCCTTGGGCAGCAGGTGCCGCTTGGCGATCTGCAGCTTCTCCTCATCGGTATAGCTGGTCAGTTCAATGACCTCCATCCGGTCCAGCAGGGGCCGGGGGATGGTATCCAGGGTGTTGGCGGTGGTGATAAAGAGCACGTCGGAGAGATCGAAGGGCACCTCCAGAAAATGGTCGCGGAAGGTGCTGTTCTGCTCGGCGTCCAGCACCTCCAGCAGGGCCGAGGCGGGATCGCCCCGCTGATCATTGCCCAGCTTGTCGATCTCATCCAGCAACAGCAGCGGATTACAGCTCTCAGCCTGCTTGACGGCGGCAATGATGCGGCCCGGCATGGCCCCCACATAGGTCTTGCGGTGGCCGCGGATCTCCGCCTCGTCATGGACGCCGCCCAGGGAGATACGGGCCAGCTTACGGTTTAAGGCCCGCGACATGCTCATGGCGATGGAGGTCTTGCCCACGCCGGGAGGCCCCACCAGGCAGAGGATCTGTCCCTTCAGCCCGGGGGCCAACTGCTTGACCGCCAGGAACTCCAAAATGCGCTCCTTGACCTTCTCCAGGCCGTAGTGGTCGGCGTCCAGCACCTTGCGGGCCGCCTCCACGTTGACCCGCTCCTTGGTGTGCTTGCCCCAGGGCAGCTCCAGCACGGTATCCAGGTAATTGCGCAGAACGGTGGCCTCGGCGGAGCCGAAGGGCTGCTTCTCCAGCCGGCCCACCTCTTTCGTGAGCTTGTCCGCCACCTCCTGGGGCAGCTTGGCCTTGGCGATGCGCTGGCGGTACTCGGCAATCTCGCTGTCGCCGCCGGCACCCTCCTCCCCCAGCTCCTGCCGGAGAACCTTGAGCTGCTCCCGCAGAACATAGTCCCGCTGGCTGCGGGTGAGCTGCTCCCGCACCTTGCCCTGCATCTCCTGTTCCAACTCCAGAATCTCCACCTCCCGGCGGAGGCTCTGGCACAGGCGCTCCAGGCGGCGCACCGGCCGCAGCTCCTCCAGAATGGCCTGCTTGTCCCCCGTGCGCATGGGCAGGTTCTGGGCGATGTAGTCGGCGATGTAGCCCGGATCCTCACTGGAGAGCACCGAGAGGAGCACATCGGGGGTCATCTTGGGAGCCAGCTCGATGAACCGCTCGAACAGCTCGTAGGTCTGGCGGATAAGGGCCTCCGTCCGGGCGGAGCGGCGGACCGGCTGTTCCGCCGGAAGCTCCTCCACCAGGGCGTTCAGGTAGGGCGTGGTCTTGGGCAGAAGGCACAGCCGCCCGCGGCTGATCCCCTCCACCATCACCCGCACGTTGTCTCCGGGCAGGCGCAGAATCTGGCGCACATTGCAGATGGTCCCAATGCTGTAAAGGTCCTTTTCCTGCGGGCTTTCAACGGCCAGCTCCCGCTGGGCCACCAGGAAAATCGGCTGGCCTGAGGCCATGGACTCGTCCAGTGCCTGAATGGACGCCTGCCGTCCCACATCGAAGTGGAGCAGCATCTGTGGAAAGACGGTCAGCCCCCGCAGGGCCAGAGCAGGCATAGTTTGCTGCCGGTTCAGTTCTTCCATCACACATTCACTTCCTTCCAGGGCAGGGATTTGATGCAGAATGGGGCGAGGGATGCTCCCCCGCCCCACCGGTTCAGTTGCTGTTTAAGAGACATTTCCCTTGGGGGATACGCCCCCCTGCTCCGCATGGAGGGCGGCACCGCCAAGACGGGGCCGCTGGGTGCGGTCGGGATCGTGCTCAACGGCGGGGGAAACGTGTTCTTTCACGCTCTCAGCCGTAATCGTCACCCGGGTGATCGTTGGATCGGAGGGCACCTCGTACATCAGAGGGGTCATTACCTCCTCCAGCACGGCCCGCAGGCCGCGGGCGCCGATGCCGCGCTCGATGGCCCGGTCGGCGGCAGCCTCCAGCGCCTGGGTATCGAAGTCCAGCTCCACCATGTCGTACTCCAACAGCTTCTGGTACTGCTTCACCAGGGCATTCTTCGGCTCGGTGAGGATGCGCACCAGTTGTCCCTTGTCCAGAGCGTTCAGGGTGGTGATCACCGGCAGGCGGCCTACCAGCTCCGGGATGATTCCGAACTTGAGCAGATCGTGGGGCTGTACCTGCTTGAGCACCGAGGTAGTATCCCGCTCCTTCTTACTCTGGATGTCCGCGCCGAAGCCAATGGTCTTTTTGTCCAGGCGCTGCTCGATGATCTTCTCCATCCCGTCGAAAGCGCCGCCGCAGATGAAGAGGATATTCTTGGTGTTGATCTGGATGAACTCCTGGTGGGGATGCTTGCGGCCGCCCTGGGGCGGAACGTTGGCCACAGTACCCTCCAGGATTTTCAGCAGGGCCTGTTGCACGCCCTCGCCAGACACGTCGCGGGTAATGGAGGTGTTCTCACTCTTGCGGGCGATCTTGTCGATCTCGTCCACGTAGATGATGCCGCGCTCAGCCAGCTCGATGTCGTAGTCGGCAGCCTGCACCAGTCGCAGGAGGATGTTCTCCACGTCGTCGCCCACATATCCGGCCTCGGTGAGGGTAGTGGCGTCGGCGATGGCGAAGGGCACCTTCAGAATCCGGGCCAGGGTCTGGGCGAACAGGGTCTTGCCGCAGCCCGTAGGCCCCATGAGCAGGATGTTGCTCTTCTGGAGCTCCACGTCCTCCCCGCCGCCGAAGTAGATGCGCTTATAGTGGTTGTAGACCGCCACGGACAAGGCGATTTTAGCGTCCTCCTGCCCGATGATATACTGGTCCAGCACGTCGCGGATCTCCCTGGGGGTGGGGATCACATCGGGGATGTCCGGCCCGGCCTGCTCCTCGGGATCGTAAGTGTCGTCCAGAATGCTCATGCACAGGTGGACACACTCGTTGCAGATATAGGCGCCCGGACCGGCGATGATGCGGGCGACCTGTTCCTGGTGCTTGCCGCAGAAGGAACAGCGCACGGATTTGCGCTCGTCATTTTTCGGCATGGTTTGCTCCCTCAAGTCTTTCTAAGGCTCAGAGGGAGCGGGGCGTTTGCTTCCCCGCTCCCTCTGTTGGATTTTATCGCGTATAAATGACCTTGTCAATCAGGCCGTACTCCTTAGCCTCCTCGGCGGACATGAAATTGTCGCGCTCGCAGTCGGCTGTAACCACTTCCAGCGGCTTACCGGTGTTGTCCGCCAGAATGTGGTTCATGCGCTTTTTGATAATCTCCAGGCGCTTCAGGTGGATGGCCATATCGGTGATCTGTCCCTGAGTGCCGGCGGAGGGCTGATGGATCATGATCTCCGCGTTGGGCAGAGCCAAGCGCTTGCCCTTGGCGCCGGAGGAGAGCAGAAACGCGCCCATGCTGGCAGCCATGCCGATGCAAATAGTGGATACATCGCACTTAATATACTGCATCGTGTCATAAATGGCCATACCGTCGGTGACGGAGCCGCCGGGACTGTTGATGTAAAACTGGATGTCCTTGTCCGGGTCCTGGGCCTCCAGATACAGCAACTGGGCCACCACCAGGCTGGCCGTGGTGGCGTTGACCTCTTCTCCCAGGAACACAATGCGGTCGTTTAGCAGGCGGGAAAAGATGTCATAGGAACGCTCGCCGCGGTTGGTCTGCTCTACTACATAAGGAACTAGGCTCATAATGAAGGATCTCCTTTAATTTTGATGTCGGGGTGCAGGGCGCCCCACCATCCTACCGCAGACGGGCAGGCTCACAAACAGAGTATGCCCATCGTTTGGAAACTTATTCCTCCGTCTTCTCCACGGCCGCCTCGGCGGTCTCCTCCACCTTCTTGCGGGAGGTGCCCTTGCGGGCGGTCTTCTTGGGCTTCTCCTCGCCCTCGGCGCTCTCCTCCGCCTTCTTCTTGGTGGACTTCTTCTTGGCGGGGGCCTTGCCGACCTTGGCGCTGTCGTAGACCACGTGCTCAGCCTTGTGGTAGCTCTGCTCCTTGCGGATACTGTCGGCGGTCACTGCGGCCTTCACCTTGTCCACTTCCATGTGATACTGCTCGGCCAGACGCTTGTACTCCTCCTCCAGCTCCTCGTCGGAGATGGTGATATTTTCGGCAGCCACGATGGCGCCCAGCGCCAGCTCACGGCGCACGCGCTCCAGAGCAGCGGCCTTGGCCTGCTCCCGCATGATATCCATGGTCATGCCGGTCATGGCCAGATACTGGTCAAAGGGGATACCCTGGGCCTGGATGCGCTGGGCCATATCGTTGACCAGGTTATCGGCCTCATACTCCACCATGGCGTCGGGAATCTCGACCTCCATGTTGTCCATAACCTGCTCCATCAGAGCGGCCTCGAAGTCACGCTGGTTCTGAGTCTCGCGGCGTTCCTTCAGCTTCTCACCCAGATCCTTTTTAAAGTCGGCGAGGGTATCGAACTCGGACACATCCTTAGCGAACTCGTCGTCCACCTCAGGCAGCTCCTTGGCCTTGACCTCGTGAACCTTCACCTTGAAAACGACTGGTTTGCCGGCCAGTTCGGCGGCATGGTAATCCTCGGGGAAGGTGACGTTCAGCTCCTTCTCGTCGCCGGCTTTGGTGCCCACGAGCTGCTCCTCGAAGCCGGGAATAAAGGAACCGGAGCCCAGCTCCAGGCTGTGGCCCTCGGCCTTGCCGCCGTCGAAGGGCTTGCCGTCCAGGAAGCCCTCGAAGTCAATCACCACAGTGTCGCCGGTCTCGGCCGCCCGCTCCACGGTCACCATGCGGGTGGCGCGGTTGATGAAAGGCTTGAGCTCGTTGTCGACGTCCTCATCAGAGATGGCGACCTCGGCCTTCTCAGCAGTCAGGCCCTTGTACTCGCCCAGCTTCACCTCGGGGCGGACGGTGACCAGGGCCTTGAAGGTCAGGCCCTCCTTGCCCACATCCACGATCTCCACCTTGGGCCACGCCACGGCATCCAGCTTCTCCTGCTCAATAGCCTGGGCATAGGCCTCGGGGTACAAGTCGTTGATAGCATCCTCATAAAACACGCCGGAGCCGTACATGCCCTCGATGATCTTCCGGGGGGCCTTGCCCTTGCGGAAACCGGGCACGCTGATCTTGCCGCGCTGCTTCTTGTAGACCTTCTCGACAGCGGCCTCGAACTCCTCCTTGCCGATCTCGATCACCAGCTCGACGGTGCTCTTCTCCTGCTTCTCGACGCTCTTGACATTCATGTTGTTTACTTCCTCCTGTCAGCCCTGTCCCGCCGCGCATCGGCGGTATACGGGGCCATCTTTCGCGTTATCCATTATATACTAGCAGATATGCGTCAAAATTTCCATACCTTTTTTCAATTATTCACAGATTTTTTGCGGGCGAAACCCCACATAGTCTGCGGAGACCAGATAATAGGCCACGTCTCCCTGCCGTCCTTCCACGGCCAAGCGGTGGCTGCCGCCGTGGAGATGGCCGTAATAGCAGCGCTCCACGCCGTACTGCTCCAGCAGGGCAATGATCTCCGGACAGCGGTAGCCTTGGTAGAGGGGCGGATAGTGGAGAAAGCACAGCTTGGGCCGCTCCCCCGCCGCCTTCAGCGACGCCTCCAAGCGGATCAGCTCCCGCTTGAACACCTTCTGGTCGCCGGTCTCCTCATAGAACCAGCCCCGGGTGCCGCACAGGGCGTAGCCCCCGTATTCATAGCAGTTGTTGTGCAGAATGCGGAGGGTGGAAAAGCCGCTCTCCGCAAAAAAGCGGTTCATCTTGGCGGCGGTGTTCCACCAGTAGTCGTGGTTTCCCTTGAGCAGCAGCTTTCGCGCCCCAGGCAGGGCGTCCAGGAAAGCGAAGTCCTTCTTTGCCTCATCCAGGCTCATACCCCAGGACAGGTCGCCGCAGAGCACTACCGTATCCTCCGGCCCCACCGCCGCGAAGCCCTTCTGCAGCTTGTCCACATAGCCCTCCCAGCCCCCGCCGAACACGTCCATGGGCTTATTGGAGGACAGGGAGAGGTGGGTATCCCCGATCGCGTAGAGAGCCATTCAGCGCAGCATCTCCAGCACCTGGTCCACCATGTGCTCTTTGGTGACGCTCCGGCCAAAGCGGACCGTCTTGTCCTTCAGGGCAGCCAAGGGCGCCGGGACGGGTACGCCGGTCTGCTGGGAGAGCTGGTCCAAAATGGCCGTGCCGGCGGCCAGCTCGCTCACGCCCAGGGCGCCCAGCACGCTGTCACAGAACTTGAAGGGGCTGGCGGTGGACACCACCACGGTGGGGGTAGTGTCACCAGTATCCCGCCGGTACTGGTCGAGCACGTCAAAGGCCACGGCGGTGTGGGGATCGATCAGGTAGCGGTGCTCCTGCCACATGCGGCCGATGACCTTCTGTGTCTGAGCGTCGTCGCAGAAACCGGCGGCGAAAAGCTTCTCCAGCCTGCCCTTGATGGCGGGGCTCACCTCATACCGCCCGGACCGGGCCAGCTCCTCCATGTACCCGCGCACCTCGGCGTCATCGTGGTTGGACAGGGAGAAGAGCAGCCGCTCCAGGTTGGAGGAGATCAGGATATCCATGGAGGGGGACATCGTATTGTAGAAGGTGCGGTTGCGGTCGTACACACCGGTGCACAGGAAGTCGGTCAGTACATTGTTGCTGTTGGAGGCGCAGATAAGCCTGCCGATGGGCACGCCCATCTCCCTGGCGTAGTAGGCGGCCAGAATGTTGCCGAAGTTGCCAGTTGGGACGCAGACGTTGATCCGCTCCCCCTTCTGAATCCGCCCCTCCCGCAGAAGGTCACAGTAGGCGGAGATGTAGTAGACGATCTGCGGCAGGACGCGGCCCCAGTTGATAGAGTTGGCCGAGGAGAGGAAAAAGCCGCGGCCGGCCAGCTTCTCCCGCAGGGCCTCGTCGGAGAACAGGCGCTTGACACCGGTCTGGGCATCGTCGAAGTTGCCTGCCACAGAGCAAACCCCTACGTTGTCTCCCTCCTGGGTGTTCATCTGCAGCTCCTGAATAGCGGAAACACCGTCCTTGGGGTAGAACACCAAGATGCGGGTCTTGTCCACGTCCTTGAAGCCCTCCAGGGCGGCCTTGCCCGTGTCACCGGAGGTGGCGACCAGGATGCACACCGTCTTCTCCTCTTGGTTTTTCACCAGGGAGGCGGAGAGCAGGTGTGGCAGCATCTGCAGGGCCATGTCCTTGAAGGCACAGGTGGGGCCGTGCCACAGCTCCAGACAGTAGGTGTTTTCGTCCACCGCCCGAACGGGTGCCACCTCCTTCACATCGAACTTCTCTCCGCCGTAGGCCTTGTCCGCATAGGCAGACAGCTCAGAGGCCGTGAAATCGTCCAGATAGGAGTTCATCACATAGACGGCCCGCTGCTGGTAGGACATGTCCCGCATGGTGTCCAGGGCGTTGTGGGACAGCTTTGGAAATACCTCGGGGGTCATCAGGCCGCCGTCCGCAGCCAGTCCCTGGGCGATTGCCTCCGCCGCCGTGCGCCGGTCTTCCTTGTTCCTCGTGCTTACATAGTACATACTTCGCTCACAACCCTCATCAGATTCTCAAAAAACAGGGCGCGCACCAGCGCCTCGCTGTAATTCCGCTGCAGCAGCCGCTCCCACAGCCGGTCCAGATCCTGAATACCCGTGATCCCCTCCGGCAGGCTGGAACAGCCGTCCAGATCGCCGCCCAAAGCGACGGTCCGCTCGCCCCCCAGCTCCAGCCAGTGCTCCAGGTGGGCGATGGCGGTGTCCAGGTCGGCCCGCTCCCCCAGGAAGTTGGCATAGAGGTTAAGGCCAACCACTCCGTTGTGGTCTATTATGGCAGTAAATTGCTCATCGGTCAAGTTCCTGGGATGAGAAAAGACCGCCCGGGCATTGGAATGGCTGGCAAAAAAGGGGCCGCTCAGCTCCTCCGCCACGTCCCAGAAGCCTGGATCCGACAGGTGGGACACGTCCACCAGCATGCCCAGCCGCTCCATTTTGCGGACGAACGCCCTGCCCTGATGCGTCAGCCCCCGCTCCGGCTCCTCTGCATTCGTGCCGGAGAGGGCGTTGACGTGGTTCCATGTGGGGTTGACGGCCCGAACACCCATGGCGTGGGCCTCCTCCAGCCGCTCCAGGGAGCAGTCCAGCAGCTCCGCCCCCTCCACCGAGAGGAAGGCCGCCCGCCGCCCCGACCGAAAGGCAGCCTCCGCCTCCGCGCCAGTGCGGCAAAAGGCTGCTAGATCGGCATTGGCCGCCATTTCCCGCTCAAAGAGCGCGTACTCCTCCAGAAAGAGCTCCCGGTGGGTTTTCCCGCTGAGATCCCGAACCGGGGTGGGCTCCGGCTCTCCGAACAGGGCGAAAAACTGGGCGCAGCGGCGGTATTTCCCCATACGCTCCAGATCCACATGGCCGTCGTTCCGGCGCAGGCCTCCGCCGGAGAGATAGCGCAGAAACACCGCGTCACAGTGTCCATCAAACAAATCAATTGCATACTGCTCCATCTGGAACTCCCCCTAAAATGCATTTTCAAGCCAGGTGATCCGGGGGCGGCGGGTGGCGGTGCCCTGGGGGGCGTAGATCTCCGCCACGTCAAAGCGGGGCTGGCGCGCCTCCTCCGGGTGCTCCGCCAGATAGAGCTCCGCCGTGGCGCGCAGGCGGGCCTGCTTCCGGCGATCCACCGCCTCCCGTCCGAGGGCAAAGCGCTCCTCCGTCCGAAGCTTTACTTCTATAAAGGATAAATACTTGTCAGTAGCTGCTATGAGGTCAATTTCCCCAAACCGGCTGCGGTATCCGGCCGCCAAGACCTTCCAGCCCTTTCGCCGCAGCTCCGCCGCCGCCAGCGCCTCCCCCCAGCGGCCCAGCAGCTTTGCCTCTCCCCCGCTCACAGCTTCTTCAAAAAGGTCCGCCGGTGGATGGGACAGGGGCCGTACCGGCGCAGCAGCTCATAGTGCCGCTTGGTGCCGTAGCCCTTGTGGCGCTCGAACTCATATTCCGGGTAGCGTTCCGCCATCTGCTCCATATAGCGGTCCCGGCTCACCTTGGCCAGGATAGAGGCTGCGGCGATCGAAGCCGAAAGGCTGTCTCCCTTTACAACCGTCTGGTGCTCCAGGAGGATAGCCGCCGTTTTGCCGTGGTCCCGGTTGCCGTCGATCAGCGCAAAGCCGGGTGCGGGCTCCAGGCGGTCGATGGCCATCTGCATGGCCTTGATGCGGGCACTGAGGATATCGGTGGCGTCAATCTCCTCGGCCTCTACCCGGGCCACCGCCCAGGCCACCGCCACGGTTCGGATCGTGTCGTACAGGGCATCCCGCCGCTTGGGCGTCACCTGCTTGGAGTCGTTGAGTCCCTCAATGGAGCACTCGGGGGGCAGAATGACCGCCCCGGCGTAGACCGCGCCGGCCAGCGGGCCCGCCCCCGCCTCGTCACAGCCGCACACCAAGGCGATCCCCCTCGCCCAGCAGGCCCGCTCCAGCGCCCAGCGGTCAATCTCTGCCATGGGCCGCCTCCCGGCTCTCCAGATCTTGGGGCGTCTCAAATGTCAAGTTTCCCAGCTTGCCGGAGCGGTACTCGTCCAGAAGCACCTTCGCCATGCGCTCGGTGTCCACCTCGCCGCCAGAGATCCGGAAGCCCCGCTTTTTGCCGCAGAGCTCCAGCAGCTCCCAGCCAGGCAGCCCTGGGTCAGCCTCCAGCTTATACCGCTCGGCCAGCGCCTGGGGGTAGCGCCGGGCCAGCAGCTCAATGAGGTGACAGGCCAGGGTCTCCAGATCCATGATTTCGTCCTTTACAGCGCCAGTAAAGGCCAGATGGATGCCGGTAGTCTCGTCCTCAAACTTGGGCCAGAGGATGCCTGGGGTATCCAAAAGCTCCAGCCCGGCATCCACACTTACCCACTGTTTGCCCCGGGTGACGCCCGGCCGGTTGCCCGCCTTGGCGGACTTCCGCTTGGCCACCTGGTTGATGAAGGTGGACTTTCCCACGTTGGGGACCCCCACCACCATGGCCCGCACGGGGCGGCCCACCAGCCCCTTGGCCTTCCACTGCTCCAGCTTCTCCTTCAGCGCCTGCCGGATGACGGTGGAGAACTGGCCAACTCCCTTGCCGTCTCTGGCGTTGGTCTCCAGCACCGCCCAGCCCTGTCTGCGGAACCAGTCAGTCCATACCCGGTTCATGGCCGGATCGGCCTGATCCGCCCGGTTGAGTACGATCAGGCGGGGTTTCTCCCCCACCAGTTCGTCAATATCAGGGTTACGGCTGGAGATAGGGATGCGGGCGTCTATGATCTCCGCCACCAGATCCACCAGTTTGAGATCCGCCTGGATCTGCCGCCTGGTTTTGGTCATATGGCCAGGATACCACTGAATATTCACGCGTTCACCCTCTCTACCGAATATTCTTGTATTATACACAATGCTCCGGTATTTGAAAAGGGCAAAGACGCATAAAAAGTGCCCGGCCAATGGCCGGACACTTTTTAGCGGCTTTGGATCGTACTATTTGAGCCAGCCGATGGAGACGCAGTTACTGGGTGCATACCAGGTCACGTTGCGGCCCAGGCCCTCAAAGAGGGCGCGCACGGCGACATACTCTACGCCGTCCACAGTCTTGACGGGCAGCTTAACCGACTTGCCATCCAGCGTAACCAGAACGCTGGAGCCTTCTGTGCGCTTTTCTGCACTGATACCGTTCACAATGTCGTTCAGAGGAACCCAGATTTTCCCGGGCTCCACAACTAGCTTGTTGTTGAAGGACTGAACCAGGCCATTCCACATCACTGTGGGAACAGAGGCATCCTTGCGGTAGACCTCCTCACCTCCGGAGACGGTAAGCAGCACTTGGGTGTCCTTGATGTACTCTGCGGGGCAGGTCATCAGATCACGGTCAATCACTGCAAAGTCCGCCAGCTTGCCGACCTCCAGGGAACCCTTGATATCCTCATTGAACTCTGCATAGGCAGACCAGTTGGTAAAGGAACGCAGGGCCTCCTCACGGGTCATGGCCTCTTCAATATGCCAGCCGCCCTTTGGCTCACCCAGGCGGTTGGTGCGGGTCACGGCTGCATAGATACCGTGGTAGGGGTTTACCAGCTCGACCGGAGCATCGGAGCCGTTGGGAATCACACTGCCCTTGTCCAAAATGGTACGCCAGGCATAGGCCCCCTTGATGCGCTCACTACCCACGCGATCCTCCGCCACCAGCATGTCAGAGGTAGCGTGTGTGGTCTGCATAGAGGGCAGAATTCCCAGGCTGATGGCGCGGTCAATGTCAGCGGGCGCCACAATCTGGAAGTGCTCAATGCGCAGACGGTGGTCATCCCGGGGATTGGCCTTGATGGCTGCCTCATAGGCGTTGATCATCTGGTTGTTGGCGCCGTCACCGATGCAGTGGGTCGCAATCTGATAACCGGCGTCATAGGCCACCTTAACGACTTCGTTCACCTGTTCCTGTGTATAGCGGTAATCGCCGATATGGCCCTCACGGTCGGAGTAGGGTTCCAGCATGGCGGCAGAACGGGCACCCAAAGACCCATCCGCAAACATTTTTACGCAGCGCAGACTGAGATGATTGTTGTATAAAGGCTCGTAATTCTCATTGTCAATGGGATGGCTCTTCAAATACTCGGCGGTCTCTCCTGCGGCAGATGTGTGGGAAATCATCCCGTAGACGCGCAGCTTCAACTCTCCGGACTCATACAGGGGTACAAAGACCTCGTTATATACCTCAATGCTGTTGCCTGCATCCATCGCAGAGGTCAGCCCATAAGAGAATAGCTGCTCTTGCGCTTTCAGCAGGCCTTCCTGCATCTGCTCCACCGTCAGCTCTGGAATCAGCTCCCGGATGGGATTCATGGCGGTATCGGTCATACAGCCCAGCAGCTCTCCATTTGCATTCTTCAGGTACTCGCCGCCCTGGGGATTTGGCGTATCGGGGGTAATCCCAGCTAACTCGATGGCCTTGCTGTTGGCCCAGCCCATATGCCCGCATGCCCGGGTCAGGAATACTGGGTTGTTTGGGGCAACCGCGTCCAACTCCTCCTTTGTAGGGTAGCTGGTGTCCTCCCATACTGTGTTCATCCAGCCGCGGCCCTGGATCCACTCCCCTGGCTTTGCCTGTTCGGCGGCCGCCTTGACTAGATCCAAAATCGCCTGCTTAGGCATCCAGAAGCAGTCCAGATTCATCAGACTGCTGCCCAAGCCAGCCACGTGCATATGTCCCTCCACCAAGCCTGGAATGACCGTCTCTCCACCCAAATCGACAACCTTGGTATCGGGACCGATGTAAGCCTCCACACCGGCCTCACCGCCTACATAGACCAGGCGGTCGCCTTTGATCGCCAGCGCGGTGGCCTTGGAAAATGCCTCATCCACAGTATAGATGTTTCCGTTGCGGTATACGCTGTCGGCAGCCTCTGTACCGGCTGCCATTGCAGGGAATGCTGAGAGAAGTGTAGCGAGGACTAAGCATGCGGCGAGAGCTTTACAAATGCGTCTGCGTGACATTATGGTTCCTCCCTCATCATATTCTTCTTTCTAAATTCCTGGATCAGCGTGCGGCCCCCTACCCTCCTTCCAGTCTTCATGATCACAGCGTATCACATTTTATACATCATATCAAGGAAAAACGCAAATTAAATTTGTTATTTTTCACATATTATACTCCGCGGTATAGAGATGTGAGCCTCAGTATTGCAGAAGAAATACTTATAAAAAGGCTGTGGAGAGGCAGTTGCCTCTCCACAGCCCAATATCCAAGACTCAGATGCGCTCCTTGACCTTAGCGCTCTTGCCCACGCGGTCGCGCAGGTAATAGAGCTTCGCGCGGCGGACCTTACCCTTGCGGACGGTCTCGATCTTCTCAATGGTGGGAGCGTGGATGGGGAACACCTTTTCCACACCGACGCCATAGGAGATGCGGCGCACGGTGATGGTCTCCTCGATGCCGCCGTGCTTCTTGGCGATGACGGTGCCTTCGAAGACCTGGATACGCTCGCGGTTTCCTTCCTTGATATGGACGTGAACGCGGACGGTGTCGCCCACTTCCGCCACAGGGGGCTCGGCTTTCAGGTACTTGTTGTTAAACGCCTGCATGAGATCCATTTTAAAACTTCCTCCTAGTTTATAGGTGTTCTTGCAGCCATGGATGCCGCCTACCTTTGGCGGCGGCCGCAGAGGACCACCCTTTATTGAGACTGCAATAGTTTACCACAAGTCTCAACGGATTGCAAGCAGAATTTTCATCCCATCCGTGTCCCTCGGCATGGTTTGGCTGCAGGCGGCACCAGCAGCCAAAGCGCGGTAATGAGCAGAGTGAGGTTTCCCCTCCCCTGCCAGAGCAGCAGCAGCGCTCCGAGAACCAGCCCCACTGCCAGCGCGGAGGAGAGCACCCGCAGCAGCCGTTCTGCCCGTTCCTCCGAGGTCAGCAGCGCCAGGATACACCAGAGGATGCGCCCGCCGTCCAGTTGGACAGCGGGCAGCAGATTGAATGCGGCCAGCGCCAGATTGAGCCCAGCAAAGCAGTACGCCCCCTCCGTCCCAAGCCCGGCCGCCATCCGGGCGGCCAGCAGATTGACCGTCGGACCAGCCAGCGCAGCGGCTATCTGCTGCCAGTAGCCCAGCGGACAGCGGGCGGAGAGACGCATCTCCGCGCCGACACAGGTGATGCGCAGGGCGGTTACCCGCCCGCCCAGGGCCCGGATGACCAGCCAGTGGCCCAGCTCGTGCAGGGCACAGGCACAAAAGGCCATCAGCAGTACACCCTGTTCATCCAAATAGTAGAGCGCCGCCCCCAGCAGCAGCGCGCCTGCGCTGATTTCAACTCGTTTCCATCTCAGCATTCAGTTCGTCTCGATATAATAGAGCGGGTTGAGCAGCACTCCGTTCAGCTTCAGCTCAAAGTGCAGATGGGGCCCCGTGGAATTGCCGGTGGCACCCGAGAGGGCCACCCTCTCTCCCGCCGCCACGGTCTGCCCCTGCTGAACCAGCAGCTCGCTGCAATGGGCATAAAAGCTTTTCAGCCCTCCAGGGTGGCTGAGCTGGAGGTAGAGACCGTAAATCGGGCTGTCGCCGATATAGTCTACGGTTCCGTCGGCAAAGGCCAGAACATCCGTTCCGTCGTTCACTGCCAGATCCACGCCGTTGTGAAATTTCTCACCACCGTCTACCGGGTGTTCCCGCCAGCCAAAGTCGGATGAGACCCACCCCAGCGCCGGAGTTACCGTCTCCCCCACGCCCAAGGCTTTCAGATTGTAGCGGTCCATGGTGGCGTTGTCCGGGAGCGTGGGACCGTTGTACTCTACATGGACTACGGCCGGCTCCGGCGTGGCGGTGGGAACCGGAGTGGGTTCCGGTACGGTATTGGGCTCCGCTGGTTCTACAGCGACCGGCTCCGGCTTCCCAGCCTCCCCCAACCAGTGGCTCACCGCATCCTCACGTGCGGGGAAGCCGCTGAGAAATGCGGCCTGGGCGCGGAACAGGGGCGTGCTCACCTGTCCCTCTCCGTCCGGCACCGTGACAGCCTCTCCGCCAAAGACCTCCACCCAAAGGTCCCCCAGGGTGTCCAAAATCGGTTCCCCCTCGGAGATCGACCGGCCCAGGCTCGCAAACGCAGCTTTGAAATCCGTGTCGGCCTGAATAGCGCTCAAAACAGTCTCCCGTACCTCCGCGAGCTTTCCTGGAAATACTCCTTTTCCGATAAATACCACCAGAAACAGCGCCAGACATACTGCCAACTGCGCCATCCGGCGCTTCTCACGCGGACCCAGCGCCACGCTGCCCTTTTTTCTCCGGTGGGACAGCGCCGGCCTATGCCCGCCCGTCCGCTCCTGCCTCCGCTTTTCCCACTTTTGATAGGCCGTTTCCATAGCGGCATCTTCCCTTCTGTACGCATTTCACAGCATGTATATGCGGACGTGCCTTTTGCTATGCGGAGAAGATTTCCTCTCTTGACAACTGGCGGCAAGACAGCTATAATAGTATCCGTCGTGTGAACGGGGTGTGGCGAAGTTTGGTATCGCGCATGGTTCGGGTCCATGAGGCCCCGGGTTCGAATCCCGGCACTCCGACCAAGCGTAGAGAGGCGGACAGGATTTTATCC
>NZ_CAXSQB010000021.1:0-7389 GCF_964239415.1 Clostridium sp. ATCC BAA-442
TTCTAACAGCTTAGGCAACGATACGAAAAAAGACATGGCTGGCTGCCGTGCCTTTAACCGTAAATCTATTGTAATAGAAAGGTAGGGATGCCCATGAACGATAAGTGGGAGATCCTCCACGGCGATGCGCTGAAGCTTCTGGGCGGCTTTGCCCCCGGTACCTTCGACGCCGTCATCACCGATCCGCCCTACGCCTCCGGGGGCCGTACCCAGGCGGAGAAGAACAAGTCCACGGCCAAGAAGTATTCCAGCATGGGGGATCACGCGCCCCCGCCTTTCGACGGGGACGCCAAGGACCAGCGCTCCTGGACCCGCTGGGCGGCGGAGTGGCTTGGCGATGCCAGAAAGATCTGCAAACCCGGCGCGCCGGTGTGTATGTTCATCGACTGGCGGCAGCTCCCAGCGGCCACCGACGCCCTCCAGTGGGCGGGCTGGATCTGGCGGGGCACCGCTGTGTGGGACAAGGGAAACTCACGTCCTCAGAATGGCCGCTTCCGCCAACAGGCGGAGTACATTGTCTGGGGCTCCAACGGGGATATGCCCATCAGCCGCCCCGTGCCCTGTCTCCCCGGTATGTTCAAGTACGGGAATCCCCAAAACCGTATCCACCTGACGGAGAAGCCCTTGCAGCTCATGCGGGATGTGGTAAAGATCACCGAGCCGGGCGGCCATATCCTGGACCCCTTTGCCGGCAGCGGCACCACAGTCCTGGCCGCTGTGCTGGAGGGCTACACCGCCACCGGCATTGAGGTCACCGACGAATATGCCCGTCGGGCCAGGAAACGGATCGAGCAGGAACTGCTCCTGGCGGCGTGAGCATGGGCGTCAGCGCTCTCTTTCCTTCCTGTGTGGAGGCACCAGGGAAACCTCCGGCGGGGCCACCGCAAGCCCGGCAGCGATGTAAAGCTGCCGGACGGAGGTAATCCTGCCTCACAGCCTACTATCTCGCCCAGAAACGGGCCAGGGCGCCTGCCAAGCAGCCTCACAAAGCAGAGGGCCAAACTCGGTGAGGGCTGTCTGGCCCGGCCACTCCGAGGCCGTGCTCCAGACTGCGGGTGGAAAGGGCTGTTTGGGGATAGTCCGGCCTGTTCGGGAATAGGAATCGCTTTCCCGTCCGGTATGTGGTATTGTGTAGCTGTGGAAGCAGCCCAGTATAATACAGATTGAAACGGAGGGAACTGTATGGGAGTCCAACGGGCGATTAACGGACAGCTCATCACATGGGAAGTCATCGTTTACGGCTTCCTCGGTATGGAACAGGTGGCGGCACGCTACAAAGACCCCTGGAAAGCGGCGGTCTATTGCTGTGAGCACAACTGCGCCGAGGTCAAGATGGCCCTTTCTGAACCGGATGAACCATTGCCAACGAATGACTAACCGCAGCGGCCGCGGCATCGGCTGGATGCCGCGCCCAACTGCGCAAGGCCGTCTTTAAAAGCTCTTTTTAGCACCCGACCTGTTACTGGTGGGGGTTTATTTAACGTATTACTAGGGAATTGTCAGGATATGACGGCCTGCTGCTTGCAAACTGTTCTTGATAAGTCTCCGGAAGGCAGGGATAACGAAATAACAGGAGTAGGTGTTGTCTCTGGCACGGAAAGTACAAGTAACAATAATTTTTAAAATTCCCGGATTGTACTAATTATGTCAATCAAACAGCAGTCTAATTCCCCAAATCAAGTAAATATGAAACGGATAGAACCAGTAAAAAGCATACTTAAAGGGCTTCCCACGTTTCCCATTATAGGTCAAGATGATAGGCAATACTTCAATCATCATCCATTTATAATCCGTAAAAAACAATGATTCTATTCCATGTCCACTTGAAGCTAATTGGGCAATTTCAAAGGTTCGTTCTATCAAATCTCTAAAATTTTCAGACCCAGTAAATGCATCTGCAGCCTCTAAAACTGTGTTTATAATATACCAATTCCAGTCAGTTAAACTATATAAAAAATAAAATAGGGAAAATCCTCCCAAGAGAAGAATCAAGCTATATTTATTTTCCTTTGCATAATATAGCAGAACACCAAATAATACGATAAGAACTGATCCTTCAGTCCACAGTATATTACCAGTGATAGAAGAAAGCAGTTGTACGAACAAAGACAAAATTCCAGACTGACTCCATTCAAACCATGGTAATGGCATATAGGCTATGTATGTTAGGAAAATTGAGCAAACAATTTGCCAAATTGCAAGGAAGACTAATAAAATGACTTTTCTCCTTATACGTTCTGTTTCTAATATCCTTATAATTAGAGAAATCAAAAACAGTGTGCTGAAGAAATTAAAACTCCGTAAATCTATGCTTGCCACTGTATCTCCTGCGATAATATAGCCTAAGCACATAAGTATAATATTGATAACCGCCATGCAAACACTAAAAAGATATAGTCTTATCATTAGCTTTGCTTTAGAATGCGTTTTATCATAACTATGTACCAAGCAAAAAATGAAAATGGGAGCAGAAGCACAGCCCAACCATCGAAACCATAGCGGGAAAAAATCATACCAGAAATACGCTAGATGATCTATAATCATAAGGATTGTCGCTAGTATTTTTAAGCTAAAGGACGACATGTATACCTCCATCTAAAAAGCAGTGATACAGGTGAATTGTCCACCTGTATCACTGCTTTTGGGTTTGGTATAGTCTCTACCAATAGAACCGCTGATCTCGATGACAAGGGAAAAACTTTGTTTGCGCTTTAAGCAGACCTCAGGTGGCGCAGTCAACAGTAGAGCCTATAGAATCTCAGATATCTCTGGCAACATAACCACTCAGTGTGGAATAACCTTCAAACTTGAGGTACCATGCAGCAGTGTCCGAACTTGGCACTACATACATGATGACAGTGTGCCCAGGTTTTACCGTATGCTCATCCTCAATAAGATCATCGAAGAGAGGCTTATTTTCATATGCTTTAACTGTAAAATCGTGATTATCCTTTCGCTCGTTATATATACTCACCTCGTAGGATGTCCATCCTGTGAACAGATATTGTGAATATAGAGTGACAGAAACATTATTGACTGCAGATAAATTGTATTTTCCATCGGTCAAAATATTCCACTTTTTGGTTGGCTTTGCTTGACTGCGCGTCAAGTCAAATGTAGCAGCATCTGTATTTTCTGACATTTCCTCGATACGGGCAGCTTCTTCATCAGCATACTCTTCGGGTACTTCAATATCAAGGATGTACCCCTCCTCCTTAGCCAATGTCCTGTAATAGTCTTCGTTAGAAATAAAGTCAGGATACTCCAGTTCAATGACTTTATCTTCTGTAATCGACGCAGCCGATGCGCCCGTTGATAAAGACGCGGGCAGTCCGAACATTGTGATAGCCGCCAAGGCAATCGCAACCATTTTCTTTATTTTATTTTCCTCCCTGATATGTGATTTGGATGGTGGTTCTCGCTTAACGTGAAAATAACATATTGTCATCTCTTGTTCCATCAAGGTTCTGTAAAATTTTTGTATTTATTGGGGAAACTGTTGCGTAGCAGTATGTCCACACAAAGGAATTACGTACAAAACCTCGAGTATCGGTAGTCTCCCACTGGAATCTCCCCCAAAGTTGTGGATCGGTGCTTTGGCTCTGCGAAGGAGAATGGGATGTTACTTGCAAACGCTTATCACTCTTTGTGCCAACAGTTTCCTTTGCTGGTTCTAACCATGGAATAGTAGGGTGTCTAATGTAACCCCCTTTCCAGATTATTTTGATTTTTAGGGTGTCAAAACAGACACCCTTGTAGGAGTGATAATATCCTCCATGATATAGTCAGATTATTCGGAAAACGACACTATCATGTTAGAATGTCGAGCATTCCAGCCTATAAGGCAAGCACCGTCGCTCTGAATCAGAACGATAATTTTCTTTTCCATGAAGTTGACATGCTCTGCCTGCCGACTTCATAATCCACCTACCTCTTGAGAATAAGCCTCGCTTCGGCGGGGCCGGGAACCTCGCCGCCTCTGGCGGCGAGGCCGCCGCAAGCATAGCGCAAATGTACATTTGCGCGCTTGCAGGGGTGAACCCCTGACCCCTATGCCGCCTCCAGGCGGAGCATCAACAGCCTCAGACCTCAGAAAGGAGTGTGACGTTGCGATACATCGCCAGTGTCAGCTTCGGCAAGGACTCCCTTGCCATGCTGCTGTTAGTGCTGGAGAAAGAGATGCCACTGGACGAAGTGATTTTTTACAACTCGGGAATGGAATTTCAAGCTATTTATGATATTCGGGACCGGATGAAGCCGGTCCTGGAGCAGCGGGGCATCCGCTTCACAGAGGTGAAGCCGGACGCCCCGTTTTTGTACGATATGCTGGAGAAGACAATTAACTCCAGGAAGAATGGCTTCCATCACGGCTACGGCTGGTGCGGCGGCCTCTGCCGCTGGGGGACCACGCTGAAGATCAAAGCCCTGGACGGCCACAGCCCAGATGCGGAAGTCCACTATGTGGGCATCGCCGCAGACGAGCCGGATCGGCTGGAGCGTCTGAAGCCGCCCAAATGCTCTCCTCTGACGGAGGCGGACTGCCTGGCGTACTGCTACCAGCGGGGATTTTTCTGGGAGGAAAACGGTATTCGGCTCTATAATATCCTGGACCGGGTCTCCTGCTGGTGCTGCAAAAACAAGAACCGGAGGGAACTAAAAAATATTTATCAGTTTCTCCCGCAGTATTGGAAGCGGCTGAAGGAGCTGCAGGCCCGGATCTCCATGCCCATGAAGCCTTACAGCCGGAAGGGTGTTCCTTATGGCAATGTGTTCGATTTGGAAAAGGTCTTTGAGCAGGAGATCCGGGAGGAAGCCTCCAGCGCTGCTCCCAGGCGGAAAAGGAGACGGCATGAGCAAAGCAGATAAACATGGCCGACATCATCTGCACATTGAACTGACCTCGGAGCAGTACCGCCTGCTGTCTGCCAAGGCCAGGCAGTGCGGCCTGACCAGGCGGGCCTTCCTCACCCGTCTTCTGGAAGGGCAGCCGGTCAAGGCGCTCCCCTCCCAGGAGATCAAGGCCCTGCGCACCGAGGTGCATAAAATTGGCGTCAACATCAACCAGATCGCCCGCAGCGTCAACGCCAGAATTGCCAGGGCGGAGGACGCCAGACGGGGGCTGTACCTGCTGGAGCAGGTCTATGCGCTCATGTACGAGGTAGCGAAAAAGTAATGGCCATCACCAAGATCCTGGCCCGGAAGGGCCGCCTGGATGTGGGCGTCCGATATGTGCTCAACGGGGACAAGACCCAGGAGCAGGTCCTCACCGCCCGCCTCAACTGCGACCCCGGCCATGAGTGCCGGCAGATGCTGGAGACCAAGCGGGCCGTGGGTAAGGAGGGCGGCATACAGTATTACCACCTCATCCAGTCCTTCCGCCCCGGAGAGATCTCCCCGGAGCTGGCGCTGGAGATCGCCACAGAATTTGCGAAAGAGCATCTGCCAGGGTATGAGACGGTGATCGGCGTTCATGTAGACAAGGAGCATATCCACGCCCACATCCTCTTCAACTCAGTCAACGCGGATACCGGCGAAAAGTACCACAGCAATGCCCAGAGCTACTACCGGCAGATCCGGGCCACCTCGGACCGCCTGTGCCGGGAACATGGGCTCCCTGTGCTCATGCAAGGAGAACCGTCCAAAGCGGTCAGCTACATTGAGTGGCTGCGCCGGTCCAGGGGCCAGCCCACCTTCCGCTCCATGCTGGAGGCGGACCTGCGCTCCGCCATAGCGGACGCCAATGACCTGGGCCACTTCTTCCTGCTCATGGAGCACATGGGCTATGAGATCCGCCACGGGAACCGCCTGGGCTTCCGCCTGCGGGGACAGGAGCGGTTCATAATCCCTGGCCGGAAAAATCCGCTGTTCACCGAGGACGGCATCCGGGCCGCCATTCAGGGGAACCTGTCTGCCATCGAAGTGGGACGGCGGCCTGCCGTCCAGCTCCGGCCCCAGTACCGCCCCTACCAGAAGTACCCCAGGTACACCGGCTTTTTGGCCCTGTATGTCCACTATCTCTATCTACTGGGGAAGATCGGCAAGCGGCAATACCCACCCCGCATGACGCCCCAGCTCCGGCAGGAGGTCATGCGCTTTGAGCAGTACCGGGAACAGTTTGCCTTCCTCCGGGACAACGGCATCACGACCCGGACGGACATGGCGGCCTTCACTGCCCGCACAGAGGAGACGCTGGCCAACCTGATGAAGCAGCGCACCGTCCTCAATGTGCGGAGGAAGCGGCGCCGGGCGCTTTACACCGCTTTGGCGGATGCGGAGGCCCTGGCCCCTGTCAAAGAGCTCTATGAGGCCGGACTGTCCGGCATGGAGACGGAGTTTGCCCAGTACATGGACGCTGTGGCCGCCCTGGAGCAGTGCGGCGTCCCCAGAGAAGGGCTGATTCAGGAAAAGGCGGAGCTCTATGAGCGGCTGGCAGAGCTCAACCGGCAGATCCGGGCGGAGCGGAGGAAGCTGGCCCTGTGCCGGAAGATCCAAAACAGCCTGCCCCAGATGGAGCAGGAAATCGACAAAGCAGAAGCACGTGAAAGAGAGGTGAGAACCAATGAACATAGGAGGCGGTGAGGCGGCCGACCAAATGGTGCGTATGCTGCTGTCCGGGACGGAGGTAGTCATTCGGCTGTCCGGTTCTGCCCTGAAGAACCTGCTGGCCCTCACCCTGGCCCTTACCCGAAACCATAAAAAGCTCTCCGGGAAAGTCAACCTGGGGAAGATGCTGCGGGAGACGCAGGATCTCCGGCAGTTCTCCATGACCCCAGAGCAGTATAAGGAATTTCAGCACCGGGCGAAAAAGCAGAAGCTGTTGTTTTCCGCCGTCCGGGACCGGGATGACCGGGGGAAGATGATCGATGTGCTCCTGCCGGTGACCGAGCTGGACCGGGCCAACCAGATCTTCCAGCGTATGCTGTACCAAGAGCCGGACCGGCAGCCGGAAGCACATACGCGGGAGAGGGCGCGCGATACAAAGGACGGCCCCGAAAAAGGCCCGCAAAAGCGCCAGAAGCACTCCAAGGACCCCACGGCACGGCAGGACCCGCAGCCCCCCACACAGGGCCGCCAGAGCAGCCAGACGGCCCCACGTCAGGCAGAGCCGCCAAAAAAAGAGTCTCGGTCGGGATGCGACTCGCACGATACAAGAACCAGCTCCTCTACCCCCAAAGGCCCAGGAACTATGACTGAACGCCCCTCGGTGGAGGGACGGCTCAAGGCTTACCGGGCGCAGCTGGAGCGTAGCTCCGTCCCGGCCAGACAGAAAACCAAAGCAAAATCCAGGCCAAAGACGAGATAATGGCGAGTTTAAAACAGGCTTTCCACTCCTCCGGGGGGGGGGGGGGGGGGGGGGGGGGGGGGGGGGGGGGGGGGGGGGGGGGGGGG
>NZ_CAXSQB010000021.1:7398-9568 GCF_964239415.1 Clostridium sp. ATCC BAA-442
CCCCCCCCCCCCCCCCCCCCCCCCCCCCCCTCGGATTTTTTGTGTTTTCCCGGAGGTGAACGCCACTGAAACAGCCATCTCAAGCAAACAGACTCATCGCCTGCCTGTTCTTTTACATCCCCGTGGTCTGGGCGGCGCTGCTCATCGCCCAGTCGCTGGAAAGCGGCCAGAGCGCAGCAAGTGGACTGCCCGCCCTGATTGCCAACCTGACCGCGGCGCTCCAGGACCCTCTGGAGGTGCGGTGGACGGACAAGAGTCTCCTATCCATCCTGAGCTGCGCCGGCGTCTATATCATGGCCCTCGCCCTGTGGGGTGCGGAGCAGGGCAGGAGGCGGGAGGGCGCGGAGCACGGCTCCGCCGCCTGGGCCTCGCCCCGGCAGGTCAACGCCATGTTCGCCCAGAAGGAGAACAAGCTCCTCACCCGCAATGTCCGCCTGGGGCTGGACACCCACAAGCACCGCCGCTCTCTCAATGTGCTGGTCATTGGCGGCAGCGGTGCGGCCAAGACCCGAAGCTATGTCAAGCCCAACATCCTGGAGGCCAATACCAACTATGTGGTCACGGACCCGAAACAAGAGGTGCTCACCGCCACAGGCGGCTGGCTGAAGCAGAACGGATACGAGATCCGGGTGCTCAATGTGGTCAACCTGGCGCAGAGCGACGGCTACAACCCCTTCCGCTATCTGCGGGATGAGAAGGACGCCCTCAAGCTGGTGAACAATCTCATCCAGGCCACCACTCCGAAGGGCAGCCATGAGTCCGATCCATTCTGGACCAAGGCCGAGACGGCGCTCCTCCAGGCCATCATCCTCATGCTGTTCCAGGAGGCCCCGGAGTATGAACAGAACTTCTCCATGGTGATGCGGGTACTGGAGTACGCCGAGGTAAAGGAGGAGGACGAGGAGTACGTCTCGCCCCTGGACCTGCTCTTCCAGGCCATAGAGCAGGTCCGGCCGGACAGCGTGGCGGTGCGGCAATACAAGGTCTTTAAGATGGCCGCGGGCAAGACCTCCAAGTCCATCCTCGTGTCCACCGCCGTCCGGCTGGCTCCCTTCAATCTGCCCCAGATCAAGGCCATCACCGACCACGACGACATGGACCTCTACACCCTGGGCGAAAAGAAAGTGGCGCTGTACGCCGTCATCCCGGACAATGACACGACATTCAATTTCCTGGTGTCCCTGCTCTACGCCCAGGCGTTCCAGGCCCTCTACTACAGCGCCGACCAGATCCACCACGGGGCCTTGCCCCGCCATGTCCACTTCGTGCTGGACGAGTTCGCCGCGATGCCCCTGCCCGGCTTCACCCGCGAGCTGGCCACCATGCGCTCCCGCAACATCTCTGCCAGTACCATCATCCAGAACATGGCCCAGATCAAGGAGCTGTACAAGGATAGCTGGGAGACCATCCCCGGCAACTCGGACACCATCCTCTACCTGGGCGGCAACGAGGCCAGCACCCACAAGTACATCTCCGAGGCGCTGGGCAAGGCCACCATTGATACCAGGACCCACGGCCAGACGAAAGGCCGCTCCGGTTCCTACTCCACCAACTTCCAGATGAGCGGCCGGGAGCTGCTCACCCCGGATGAGGTGCGCGGCCTGGACAACCGGTACGCCATCCTGTTCATCCGCGGCGCCAGGCCGGTCATGGATTTGAAGTACGAGCTTTCCCAGCATCCGGCCATCCGCCACACCGTGGACGGCGGCGGGCCACCCTATATTCATAAAGGCAAACAGGAACCAGCGTTTACAGGAACTCCTCTTTTTCAGGCATTTTTCGCTGAAGAACTCAATGAAAGTGAGGAGAATGCTGCATGAAACATGATCTCAACCGCAACCTCCAGTGGCGGGCAAAGCGGCTTTACGCCCTGTTTGCCTGCCTCGTCCTGACCCTGCCCTTCGCCGTCGTCCCCGCCTTTGCGGCGGCTGACCCTCTGTCCGTGGTCACCAGCCTGTCCGACTTCATCTTTTCCCTCATCCGGGCCGTGGGCCTCATCCTGCTGGGTTACGGCATCCTCCAGGTAGGCCTCTCCCTCCAGTCCCACGACCCCTCCCAGCGCTCCAACGGTATCCTCACCATCGCGGGCGGCATTGTAATAACTTTTACGAAGGAGATCCTCACTCTCATCACCGGGGGATAACAAGTGGCCGGGAACGCAAATGCGTTC
>NZ_CAXSQB010000021.1:9578-34467 GCF_964239415.1 Clostridium sp. ATCC BAA-442
CCCCCCCCCCCCCCCCCCCCCCCCCCCCCGCCACTCATCTTCACAAAATGTTTTGATAGTTCCGCCGCCCATAGAGGATGCGCTGGATCTGCACCGTTTGTCCTGAGATGGTATAAAAGACCAGATAATTCTCCACGATGAGATAGCGGTATCCTTTGGCGGCCAGGGCCAGATCACGGGGGCGCGGACACCGTTCCGGCATATGAGACAGGCCGCCGATCTCCTCCGTCAGCTTGTCATAGTACCGCAGAGCGGTCTCTGGGGAGAGCGTGTTCAGATAGTCGATGATCTCCAGAAGATCCTGCTTTGCGGTGGAAAAGATTTTTACCTCATACTTTTCCATGGACGCGCTCCCTCAGCTGACGGGCCACTGCAAGGAAATCTTCCCCCTCCGCGCCGGCGGATATCTCCTGCTCCGCCACGGCCAGCTTTCCGTAAAGGTCGATGAGCGCCTGCTGCCGCTCATACTCCTCCATACTGAGGACTACCATGTCGCCGCTGCCGTTGCGGGTGATATAGACCGGCTCATGGGTCTGGCGGCAAAAATCAGATATCTCGTTGGCATTGTTGCGCAGGTCGGAAATCGGACGAATGGTCGGCATGACAGCCACCTCCTTATAGGAACAGTATAGCAAAATTATGAGTAAATATCAAATGAAATTTAGAGTGAATCGAGGTGATCAAAATCGGCAGTGGAAACTGGATCGTCGACAACTTGAATTCCGCTCTGGAAACCTGGAATGGCAAGCTCACGGAGATCTGGCAGCTCATCAGCACCACCCCGGAGGAGTTCAAGGGCGGCGGGGTCTGGAATGTGATCGTCAATATCAACGGCGCCCTCCAGGCCATCGGCTACGCCCTCCTGGTGTTGTTTTTTGTGATGGGCGTGGTCAAGACCTGCGGCAGCTTTACCGAGCTGAAAAAGCCGGAGATGGCCCTCAAGTGCTTTGTCCGTTTTATTCTGGCCCAGGCCGCGGTAATGTATGGGATGGAGCTCATGACCGCCCTGTTCCGTGTGGCCCAGGGCATGATCTCCACTATCATGGACTCGTCCGGTCTGGCGGATCTAAGCGCCACCACGCTCCCGGACGAGATGGTGACCATCATTGAGAGCGTGGGGCTGATTGAAAGCATCCCTCTGTGGGCCATCACTCTGCTGGGCTCCCTGTTTATCTGGGTACTGGCCCTGGTAATGATTCTGACGGTCTACAGCCGTTTTTTCAAACTCTACATCGCCACCGCGTTCGCCCCTGTTCCTCTGGCGAGCTTCGCGGGACAGCCCTCCAGCAGCATTGGCGTGGCCTTTCTGAAAAGCTACGCCGCCATCTGCCTGGAGGGCTGTGTTATTGTATTGGCCTGTGTGATTTTCTCCGCCTTCGCTTCGTCCCCGCCCGCCATAGCGGACAGCTCTCTCGCTCCGGCCACCATTGTGTGGAACTATGTGGGCGAACTGATTTTCAATATGCTGGTGCTGGTGGGTTCCATTAAGATGAGCGACCAGTTCATCCGGGAGTTAATGGGGCTGGGTTAATCTACATCACGCCACAGGTCATCCACCTTGACGCTGTATCCTCCGCCCGGTGCGGATTCGCCGTTTTCCCTTGCCTCACGTAGCCGCGCCAGGAAGATCTCCTCGGAAATCTGATTCTCCCGTCGCCGGGCAATGATAGAGCGGATCTTTTTGACAAAAGAAACAATCCACGATACGACGACGATGGCCAGCATAGCATACCAAATGCCTTCGCCAAGCACGCGGTGGGCCTCAAACCACTCGTGGAACAGCGTGGGAACGATCAATGCATATAGGAGGGGGATAGACAGACGAAATACCGCAGCTACCCTGAACAGAATGGACAAAAGAATCATCAAAGCGCCCAACATCAAATATGCCATAACTGCTTCCTCCTTTGGTAAGTTATACGCATCGTACCATACGCAGGCAGATTTTGCAAGCGTCTGTCTGCCGATTCTAAAACCTGGAGGTGATTTCACTGGAGGTACGCATCAACAAGGAAGTACGGGACTATCAGGAGAGCTTATTTTTTGGCCTCACCCTGCGGCAATTTATTTTCGCCCTGCTGGCTGTCGCCGTGGCCGTGGGGATCTACTTCGGCCTACGCCCAGTGCTGGGCAGCGAGGTCGGCTGGGTGTGTATCCTGGCCGCCTTTCCCTTTGCCCTGGGCGGCTTTTTTCAGTATAACAGCATGACCTTTGAACAGTTTATCCTGGCCGTGATCCGCTCCGAGCTGCTCTATCCGAAACGGCTCGTGTTCAAATCGGACCACCTGTATGCCAAAGCCCTGGATAATTCAACGCTGAAGGAGGCTGTCAAGCTTGATTAAAACCCTGCTGACCACGTTAAAGCAGGATAAAGAGACATTTGAGGTACCGAAATCCGTACAGGACGCCATCCCCATCCGCCGCCTCTGGCCGGATGGGATTTTTCAATTCGGAAGCAAATTCTCCAAGACCCTGCGGTTCAGCGACATCAACTACGCCATCGCATCCAAAGAGGACAAGACGGCCATGTTCCTGGACTACTCCGAGCTGCTCAACGCGCTGGATGCCGGGTCCACCACCAAGATCACCATCAACAACAAGCGGGTCAACCGGGAGGACTTTGAACGGGAGATCCTGCTTCCCCGACAGGATGACGCGCTGGACGGCTACCGGGCCGAGTACAACGCCATGCTCATGGACAAGGTCACCGACTCCTCCAACAGCGTGGCCCAGGAGCGGTATATCACCCTGTCCGTTTACCGCAAGAGCGTGGAGGAGGCCCGCACATTCTTTGACCGGGTGGTACACGATGTGACCTCCCGGCTGAACCATCTGGACTCCCACAGCGAGGAGCTGGACGCGGTGGAGCGCCTGCGGGTGCTCCACGACTTCTACCGCGCCGGCGAGGAGACGGAGTACCGCCTGGATCTGCGTGAGTGTATGCTCCGCGGCCACTCCTTCAAGGACGCCATCTGCCCGGACAGCCTGGAATTCAGGAAGGATCACTTCGTCATGGGGAACAAGTACGGCCGCGTGCTGTTCCTCAAGGAGTACGCCAGCTACATCAAGGACTCCATGATCAACGAGCTGACCGGTCTGAACCGAAACCTGATGCTGTCCATCGACATCATCCCCGTCCCAACGGACGAGGCCGTGCGGGAGCTGCAGAACCGCCTGCTTGGGGTGGAGACCAATGTCACCAACTGGCAGCGCCGGCAGAACAGCAGCAACAACTTCTCCGCCATTGTCCCCTACGATCTGGAGCAGCAGCGGAAGGAGACCCGCGAGATGCTGGACGACCTGACCACCCGTGACCAGCGGATGCTGTTCGCCGTGGTGACGCTGGTGCATCTGGCGGACAGCAGGAAGGAGCTGGACAGCGACACGGAAGCCCTCCAGTCCATCGCCCGGAAGCATCTGTGCCAGCTCGCCCCTCTGAGCTGGCAGCAGGCGGACGGCCTCGTCACCGCCCTGCCCCTGGGCCTGCGACGGATTAGCGCCCTGCGCACCCTCACCACCGAGGCCCTGGCCGTGCTCATGCCCTTCAAGGCCCAGGAGATCCGCCACCAGGGCGGCGTGTACTACGGTCAGAATGTCATCAGCCGGAACCTCATCCTGGCCAACCGGAAGGAGCTGCTCAACGGCAACGGGTTTGTCCTGGGCGTCTCCGGCTCCGGCAAGTCCTTCACCGCCAAGCGGGAGCTGGCGGCGCTGGCCCTAGCTACCGACGACGATATTATTTGTATCGACCCGGAATCGGAGTACCGGCCCATTATCGAGGGGCTGGGCGGTGAGGTGGTCAACATCTCCGCCACCTCGCCCAACCACATCAACGCCATGGATATGGAGCAGGACTACGGCGACGGGGAGAACCCGGTGGTGCTTAAGTCCGAGTTCCTTCTCTCGCTGTGTGAGCAGCTCATGGGCAGCCGTCAGCTCTCCGCCAAGGAGAAATCCATCATCGACCGCTGCACGGCCCAGTGCTACCACGGCTACATCCGGGGCGGGTACCAGGGCAGCGTCCCCACCCTGCGGGATTTCCACGCGGAGCTGCTGCGCCAGCCGGAGCCGGAGGCCCGCGACGTGGCTCTGGCCATTGAGTTGTTCACCGAGGGCAGCCTGAACACCTTCGCCAAGCCCACCAACGTGGACACCAGCTCCCGTATTCTCTGCTACGACATCCGGGATCTGGGCAAGCAGCTCCTCCCCGTGGGGATGCTGGTGGTGCTGGACAGCGTGTTCAACCGCATCATCCGCAACCGCAGGCTGGGCAGGAGCACCTGGGTCTATATTGATGAGATCTATTTGCTGTTCCAGCATGAGTACAGCGCCAACTTCCTCTTCACCCTCTGGAAGCGGGTGCGGAAGTACGGGGCCTGCTGCACCGGCCTGACCCAGAATGTGGACGACCTGCTCCAGTCCCACACGGCCCGCACCATGCTGGCCAACAGCGAATTTCTGGTCATGCTCAACCAGGCGAGCACGGACCGGGCGGAGCTGGCCCGGCTGCTCAACATCTCGGACAACCAGCTCTCCTACATCACCAATGTGGACTTTGGCCGGGGACTCATCAAGTGCGGCAGCGCCATTGTGCCCTTTATGGACCATTTCCCCAAGAATAACCTCTACCGGCTCATGAGCACCAAGCCCTCCGAGGCGGATGCGGCGGCGTAACACAGAAGGGGCAGGGCCCTCCTGGGCCCCGCCCCTCTTCGCGGGAGGTGATACTCCATCCAAAAGATAAAAGAAAAACCCACGGTACAGAAGAAACTTAAAGAGAAGATACAGGCAGCGCCCAAGGAGCTGACCCGGCGCGGGCTGGAGGACGGCGTCGAGCGCCTGAGAGGGCAGCTCCGGGATACCGCCCAGGGCGGTCAGGCAGACCGCTATGGCGGTGACCAGATCGAGGATGCCGCGGCCGGTGGAATACGCCAGGCAGAGCACCGTGCGGAACGGCTGCTTGGAAGGGGGAAAAAGAAGCGCGGTGGCCCCTCCGCCGACGTTGTTTCCAATGGACCGCCTGTCCCAACAGAGGATACCCCAACGCATCCCCCTGCCGAACAGTGGCCAAGAATCAAGACTCGGGAGGTAACCAGGAGTTCTTCAACGGTTCCGGCACTGGAACCATCCCCACAGGCGGCCTCTAAGCCTACGATCAAAATGAAGGGGGCCTATCTCCAGCGGGGATCGCCGCCTCCCACAGAGCCGCCTGCCCAGGGCAGTCGAATGCTTGTGCGGGAACAGGGCCGGATCGTGGCTAGGGATCGGGCACAGCGGCGTGGCCGGCTGGAGGCCACATCCACACCCAAGAGTGACTGCAGAGCGTCTTCGGCCCGCAAAGCCGGAGGAAAAGCTGGTGGGAGCAGATACGCTTCACCGCGCCCAGCCTCCGCATCAGGAGTGCCTGTGCGCCGGGCGTCTCAAGAACATATCGTTCCAGGGAAGGGCCCGTCCGCATCAAAGAGAGTTTCGCACCCTCCGCGCGGCGCGGTAAAGACCGCGGAGCACACCTCCAGGCGGACCATCAAGACGGCAGACCAGGCGGCCAAAACGGCGGAGAGGACGGCGAGGGCCGCCCCCAGGACTATGCAAGCTGCCGCGAACCTCACCCGGCACACCGCCCAGGCGGTCCGCGCCACGGCCCAGACAGCGGCTGTGACCGCCAAAGCAGCGGCCAGATCCGCCGTGGCGGCGGCCAAGGCCGCCATCGCCGCCGCTCAGGCACTGCTCTCCGCCCTTGCGGCGGGCGGCGGGGTTATTCTCGCACTCGTGGTCGTGGTGTGCCTGGTCGGAATCCTGATCGTCTCACCCTTCGGCATCTTTTTCGCGGACGGCGGGAACGCCCCGGACGCCGTCTCTCCATCTGCAGCCGTGGCCCAGCTCAACCGTGAGCTGGCGGACCGGCTGGAGGAGCTGCAGGCCGGTGGGGCATACGACGGCGTGGAGGTGCATGGCCAGCCTCCCGGCTGGCCGGAAGTATTGGCCGTGTTTGCCGCCCGGACAGCCGGAGCGGAGGACGGCGTGGACGTGGCGGTACTGGACCCGGAGCGGGTGGAACGGCTGCGGACGGTGTTCTGGGATATGACGAAGCTCACTACCCAGGTGGAGACCATAGAACACACAGGAACTGGAGAGGAGGGCGGATGGACGGAGTCCATCCTGCACATCACCATCACCCCCAGGACGCCGGACGATATGCGGGTGTTCTATCAATTCACCGATGACCAAAATGAGGCGCTGGACGAGCTTCTGGAAAACCGGGATCTCCTGGCCGCACTGGCGGGCGACTTGACGATCTCCGACCCGGACGCCAAGGCCCTGCTGGCCGCGCTCCCGGAGGATCTGTCTCCAGAGCGGCGGGCTGTGGTGGAAACCGCCTGTTCCCTGGTGGGCAAGGTGAACTACTTCTGGGGCGGCAAATCCCTGGTTTTAGGCTGGGATGAGCGCTGGGGAACCATTCAGAAGGTCACTGCGGCAGGCAGCTCCACTACCGGGACCTACCGGCCCTACGGGATGGATTGCAGTGGATTCGTCGATTGGGTATTCTACAATGTGACAGGCGGCGAGTACATCATAGGCCACGGGGGTGGAGCCACCATGCAGCACAATTACTGTACGGAGATCTCCTGGGACGAGGCCCTCCCTGGGGATCTGGTCTTCTACCCAGGCGACGAGCATGTGGGTATCGTGGGCGGCAGGGATGGGAACGGAGAGCTGCTCATTGTCCACTGCGCGTTCAGCCAGGACAATGTGGTCATTACCAGTCTGCAAGGGTTTACATTTATTGGGAGGCCCTTGTACTACGTCAAATAAATTCCGTTGATAGGTTTGCCAGCTCTCTTTTGTTACCTCCATTGGCCGTGCTGCCCTGGTAAATAGGGCTCCAGAAGTTTCCGTTGGATAATAAAGCCTCAAGGTCTAACAAAACTGCGAGCAGAAAGAAATATATGTAAATTTGGATTGACTTTTGGTGCATATTGTACTAATATTGTTGTAGAAAGAGTACAATTTTATTGGATATAATTCACAAAGGAGGGGACATAAATGAAGGAATCTAAATACAATGTTTTCCTGAAAGAAGATCCTGCAAATCCCGAAAGCCCCATTATTGCGTTTAACGGTATGACCTGTTCTCTGGCTGCGATGACACCTAGTGAGTATGAAATATTTCTAAAGGGCAGAGACAATTCGTTCGAGGATTGTAACAGTACATGCTTTATGCGAAAAACGTGTTCGTAATATTAATTTTATTTTGCAAAGCAAATTTTACGAAAACTGTTTCTGGAGCAACAGAAGTTGAGGTTAATGGAAATTTTTATGATATTCAAGGGGTAGATGCTATTCCTCTTGGAGAAACATATAACGTTGTAATTGAGCGTCATGGAGTTCAAACACCATGGGACTGAAAAAAGATATATCTTGCGTCGTTGAAGGCCGAGTGGGTCAATGCGCATATGATCCAGATATTTTGAAAAGCGGTCAAGAATCGGGGCAATCCCCTCGGCCTGTCCTGGATGCACCGTAGCAAGGGTTGGGGGAACGGCTATGTCGTTCCGCCAACCCTTGCTTTATATCAACTTTATTTGGTCAGGCTTTCCACAAAACGCATCAGGATGGTGGCAACCTGAGCCCGGGTGGCGCTGCTCTGGGGAGCCAATAGCCCGGCATCGGTGCTGGAGATCAGACCCTCGCCCACAGCCCAGCGCAGGGCCTCTGTGGCGTAGGCGCTGACGCTGGCGCTGTCCCCGAAGGAGGACAGGGAGCCGTCCCCGGAGGGACTGCCCACGTAACGCCACAGCATCGTGGCAAGCTGCTCCCGGGTGATGGAACCATCTGGATTGGAGCCGTCGGAGATACCGTTTTCCTTGGCCCAAGTCATTGCTTTTTCATACCACACGGCGCCGCCGGTGGTGTCCTGCCCGTCAAAGCGGGCAAGAACGGTCATCAGCATGGCCCGGGTCATGGGACCGTCAGGGGTGAAGGTATTCTCGCCGGTTCCGGAGAACAGCTCATGGGCTGTGGCGAAGGTGATGGCGTTCTCCGCATAGTGACCGTTGGTGTCGGTAAAATCGCGGCTGCGGTCCACCAGTACCAGCTCGGCGGAGCCCTCCAGCTTGACGGTCATACCGTCTCTGGTGGGGACGGACAGCTTCACAATCTCGCCGGTGTCCGCGTCCACGGCCACGGTGCCGTAGTCCGTGTCGGCGGGAATGGTCACAACAGCCTCACCCACGGACTTTGGAATAGTGACCTTGGCGGTCACATCCTTGCCGGGCTCGTCCACGGTCTTAACCTTGACGCCGTTCTTGGCAGTCTCAGTGGTGGTGACAGTGCCGTCCTTCCTGGTCTCCACTTCCAGGGTAGAGCCGTCCTTAAACATTGTGGTCTCCGTGACGGTGCCGGTTTTCTTGTCGGTGATGGTGGTCGTAGTGGAGCCATCCGGATTTTTGACAGTTTCGGTTGTGTTGTTGGAGCTGCCGGAACTGCTGGAGCTACTGGAGCCGCTGCCAGAAGAACCGCCATCTTCATTCCCGGACTGCTTCCCAGCCAGCTCGTAGACCGCCATGGTGCCAGATACCTCACAGGCCGCCAGCAGCAGATCTTTTCCGGTGGGACTGACTGCGGCCGGCACAAAGGCCAGCCCCTCGGGGGCAACATCGCCGCCGGTGACCCACTTGTCTAGCTCATCATCCTCATACTGCTCAGAGCCTGGGACCGTGGAAGAAAAGTCGCGGGAGTTGATGTAGTTGACGTAGGAAACATGGGCGGGGTCGGTGACATCATAGACCATCACGCCGCCGCTACGCTCCAGGGCAATGAAGGCGTAGATCCTGCCATCCACGGTACCCACAGTGACACTCTCCGCCTCGGGGCCCTTCTTGCCGGAGCGGTCGTCCTTCACAGCGTTGTCGTTGGAGGCGTTGAAGTAGTCGGGGAAGTACTTGGCGGTGAGGGCCTCGAAGTCGTTGCCGCTGGTAAAGACTTCCTCGATGCCGGTGTCAGTGACCTCATAGAGTGTGAAAGAGCGGCCGCCGAAGAGATAGTCCTTCTTACTGTCCAGGCCGTCATAGTCGCCGGTGTCGAAGAACACTACCTTGCCGGTAAGACCGGAGTTTTCTGCGGTGATGGAGCCGGTGGGAGAACTCTTGCCCTTGCCGAAGTTCACCTCTTTCTCATTGAGATAGTCGCCCCACTCACGGCTGTCGCCCTCGTTGGCGGTGAGCAGCCAGGTCCTGCCGTTCTGCTCAAAGGCTGCGATGCCGTCGGGCATACGGATGCCCATCAGGCTTTCATAGGTCTTGGGGTTATAGGCATCATCTTTTTTGTCGATGTCCACGGGGGTCTTGCTATGGTCCTCAAAGCCGGCGGAGTAGACACCGGTGAAGGTTTTGGATGCAAGATCCATCACAGCGATGGCGTTGTTCTCCTGGAGAGTCACATAGGCCCTGCCGCCGGAGACGGCGATGTATTCGGGTTCCAGGTCCACGGAAGGGGCGGTGTCCTTCTTCAGGATAATGCCGCTGGAGGCCAGGGCGTCCCGCTGTTCGTCAAAGGAGGCGAAGTCCACCACGGCAGCTGTGCCCGCGGTCACATCCACCACACTGACGGAGCCCTTGGGGTCCGTGTTCCCCTCGCCGTAGCCCAGGCGGGGCTCGCCCTCGTCGGCGGTGAGGACGGTGTTGTTGCCGGCAAAGGTGACCATGTCGGGCTGTACGCCCACGGGGACCACCTTGTCCAGAGTCAGGGAACCGTCGGTATTGCAGGTGAACAGGGCCACCCGGCCGGCATCGGCATAGCCCTCGGCCTGGAGGGCGGCGGCCAGGAGTTTCCCGTCGGGGGAGACAGCTACGGAGGTCATGCCGCCGTAAGTAAAAGAGCTATCCTTAGCCTGTACGGCGGCCTTTACATCAAAGGTGGTTCCGGTGAGGGCAGATACCACGCCGGTATTTTTCAGCTCACCCATGGGGATGACGGCCAGCAGGCCGCTCTTGCCATTGACGGCATAGGCATAGCCGTTGTCGCGGTTGTAGGCCACGATCTCCATGACGCCGCCGTCCACATCGAACTGACCGGCGCTGTAACCGGCGATCTTGGTTAGCTCCAGGCTGGCGGAGCCGTTCTCCATGCCCGCGGTCTGGGCCGCAGGGGCATCAGGGGCCTGCTCCACCGTCACCCAGACAGGGTTTGCATAGAAGCAGAGGCTGGCGTAGTTGGAGTCGTTGATGGTGTCAAAACGGGTGTGATTGTCGCCGATGCCGGAGTAGTCGGCGTCGGCGAGGGGGTCGCCGTTCTCGTCCACCTGGGACACGGTGGTGCCCCGCAGGCGGAAGTACAGGTTGCTGTCGGCCTCCACGGAGAAGGTGAGAGTGTAGTACCCATCCCCGCCCAAGGCCTGGGCCAGTTCATCCTTGCCAAAGGTCTTGACGATCTTGGCGTCAGTATTGCTGGTGCTGCCGTACTGGCTCTCATCCACCTTGCCGGTGACATGGCCCATGATCAGGTCAACATGGTCCAGCTCGGGGGTGTTGTCCACGGCGATGTCGGTGTCGGTGCCGAAGAGTTTCTCATAGTTGTTGGTATTACCCGCCTTGAAGCGGACAGTGACGGTCAGCTGGTCGCCCTTTTCGGTACTCAGCTCACCGCCCATGCCTGCGCTGGCCGCGCCATCGGAAACGGTGAAGGACAGGTCGGAGATCAGATTGCCGTACACGGAGTAAGCGTTGCCGGAGCGCATGCCTTCCACCACGTCAGAGAAGGTGAACTGCCCGTCATCGCCGGGCTCCACCCACACCTGGTTGGCGGAGTATTCACTGGCCCAGTAGCCGCTGGAGTACTGTTCATCGGCGCTGACTTTGAAGTGGAAGTCGGAGTTGGCGAAGTTGTAGAACTTACGGCCCTCGGACAGCAGAGAGTCCCACACGCCGCCGGTGACGGCGATCATCTCGTCGGCGCCGTTGCGGATGTCTCCCTCGGGCAGCTCGCAGCGGCCGCTGCCAGACATCTGGTTGCCCGGCATACCCTCAAAGCCAAAGACCACGCTGGGGGCCGCGTCGTTGAGGCGGCGCAGGTTTTCAATGGTCACCTCACCGCTGCCGCCGTTGTGGCGGGACGGGTGGTTAGGCAGGGCATAGCTGCCAGGGTAGTGCTCCTCCAGCCAGGCTACTGCCTCATAGGCCGTCTCCGGCCGTCCGTCGTGCTTGCGGTCGCCATAGAGCGCCTGCTCGTCCATATCGTCGCTCTTCTCGTCCAGGGCAAACAGGCTGGTGGGGTCGTCGCCGGAGCCCTGGCTGGCATACAGCCACTCAAAGGCGTGGATGCCGGAGAGGTCAGCTTCCCCGTTCTCGTCCAGGATTCCCACGCTGGCGTGGTCCAGACCGGGCATATCCCATTCAAAGCCGGTGTTCAGCAACTTGTCGGTATATTCGCCCTTCACCTGCAACTTCTCCAGCTCCCGGATCTGGGTCTGTACTGCCACATAGAAGGCGGTGTCGTACTGGCCGTTGCCCTGACCGTCCACACCGTTATAGGACTGGCGCAGATGGTCGGCCAAGCCCAGGAAGTCAAAGGCATCACCATATTGGAGGTTGCCAAACCGGGCGGCACTGTTGTCCCCGCCCTGGAGCACCTCCTCGTTGCGGAAGGCGGCGGCCAGTACGTTGGGCAGGGACATAAAGGCGGAGGTGGCGTCCTTGGATTGGCCGGTGTGGGTGTGGTACTCTCCGGTCATCCACTGGCCCTCACTCTGAGCCGTCTGCTCCTCGCGGGCCATGCCGGCAAAGCGCTCGTCAAAATCAATGTCAATCTCGCCCTCATTGCCAGGGCCAGTGAGGAAGTTTACGTCAAAGAAGGTCTTCTCGCTCTCGTCCAGGGAGGCGGCGTAGGGGGAGTAGATGGAGTAATAAATCTTGTCGGCGCTCTCGTCAAACTCCAGGTAGCGGAACCAGCCGTTGCCGCCGTTGTAGGCAAATTGCAGGTCGGTGAGGATGGAGATGACCTGCTTGCCGCTGGTGTTGGTCAGCGTCTCCACGCCGGAGCCGTGGCTGTGGCCGCCCACCAGCATAAAGACCTGGTCATAGTCCTTGACAATGTCCCACAGCTTGCTGCCCTGGCTGCTGAGCTTGATGGAGCTGGGCTGGGTGTCAGAGCAGTTTTGCAGGTCGTGGGTGGTTACGATGGTGGGGCAGTTGGGATACTCCTCCAGCACGGAGCGGAGCCATTCCTCATCCTCGCTGTTCCAGGCAGTGTTGTTGTTGCTGCCTGAGCCGCTGCCCGAGCAGGACAGGGAGATGATCAAGTAGTTGTAGCTCCCCGCCCGCAGGAACATATAGGAGCTGTTGCCGTCGCCGTTGGGGGACTGGGTCAGGTACCAGCTGGTACGGCGGGTCCAGGCAGTACTCTTGCCGGAGAAGCTGTTGTAATAGTTGTGGGTGCCGCTGGTCCAGCCGTCATGGTTGCCCATCTGGATCAGGAACTTTACCCCCGCGTCGGGCAGGCGGTAGAAAGCATCCCGAGCGCTGACATACTGGGCATCGTCGTTGTTGTCGTCCACCACGTCGCCCAGGTGGACGACGCCGGCCACGTTCAGCTCGTCGGCGCTGTCAATGAGGCCGTCAATGGCGGCGTCCATCACGTCGGGGCGGAATTCCACGGTGTTCTGGGTGTCCGGAATCAGGACGATGTTGTAGTTGTCCTCATTCCGGAGGGTGTAGTCCTCGTTGCTGCCGAACTCGCCCACATAGTCCTCGGGGTTGGGGACCAGCCACTGATCCTTGTCCAGGGCCTCGCCGGAGATGCGGATCTCCTGCAGACTGCCCTGGAGGAACTTGTCCAGGGTCTGGCCGCCATCCTTCCACCAAGAGGAGCCCACCCGGAACCGTCCGTCCGCAGGATCGGCGTACATGCCGACCATCTCGTCGGACACGTAGTCCCGGAATGCCTCGCAGCCGTTGACATAGGTGGCGATCTCGTGGCCGTCGGAGACAATGGCGATGTGGTACCACACGCCGCCCTGGTCCATAGTCACTGACCAGGCCGCGGAAGACATGGTGTGGTTGCCGGCCGCGTTGCCGGTGATGAACTGGATCTCCTTGCAGTTGGAGATGGAGGCGTACATGGTGCCCTGCTCGCCCTCCGGATTGCCGCCGTCGGAGCCTTGTCGGGCAATGAGGCTCATCCACTGGTCAGCGGCGGTCCAGTCCTCGGGGAAATAATAGAGGAACTCCAGGGTATAGCCGTTCTCAAATTCCTCGTCGTTGATAGGAGCGTCTTCCACGGTAATGAAGTCGGCCCCTGTGCGATTTCCTTTATCCTTCGTGCCGTCGTCTCCATTGAACACCAGGCTGCCGCCCTCGCCGGTCATGCTCTCGTCGGAGAAAGAGAGGTAGTTCTCCCAGTCTGCGGCTCCGGTGTCTGCGGTAAGCTGGCTGTTTACATAGAGCTGCATTTTCAGGTCATTGTCATTGCCGCTCTGGTCCTCGATGATCAGGCTGCCATCGGAAATGCTGCCAGTGGTAAACTGCTCACCAAATTTCCAGTCTGCGGCCACATCAACCTGGTCCAGTTCCTGCGCCGGTGTACTCAGCCAGTCGGATACCGCCTCGATACCCTTCTTGAATTCTTCACCGGCCTCCTCCGCCAGCGCTCCCGGACATCCTCCCAAGAGCACTGTGAGCGCAAGAAGGCCTGTTGTGAATCGTCGGTGCAAATTATGTTTCATATTGTTTGGTCCCTTCTTAGAAAATATCGGTGATATTCTACCGAAAGGTAACCTTTTTATCCTCCAGGAAACTGTAAAGTGCTTGTAAAATATCCTGGTCAGGCCTTTCGCGACGGTTTTAGCTGCTGCTGTATCCAGAGCAAGCGGTTTCCAATTTCTGCATCTGTCAGACCACAAAGCTCCTCCCAGTTTAGGAAGGGATTAAAGGTAATAGTTAGCACTGCCCCAATTTAGCAGTTAAGTCGGGTCGGCGCTAACAGCCCCGGTATTCAGGGCCGATACAGCCCTGAAGGACGCAATCAAATAAGCAGGGATCGTAAATATGCGATGCATCTTCCCGTATTTCTGTGAATCATCATACGTGGCTGAACGCCCCCTGCTTTCGCTATGGGGATTTGGCCTGCATAGGCAGTGGCTGAGGCCGCACAATGGTTCCGCTTTTATACGATGATCTAATCCAGAAGGCGGCATTTACCTGGATTTCGTGTCCGAACGAACGGAGTCCAGCCGCTGGACTCTGTGAGCATATCCGCAGAAAAATCAGCCCCACAAAAACCCGCCTCTCCGAGCACTCGCTCAGAGGGGCGGGTTTCGTTTCTGCTCCATCTTTCGGCAATCAACAGCAAGAAAAACAGGGATATAATCCTTCTCTGTTATCAGGGGACGCAAGGCCGCCGACATATAGTGCCCACAGTCATCTCCTATCCATTTTGCGTCAACTACTTCCTGCCTGCCGCATAGCACACAGGCAGAACACGCCCTCCTAGCAGGGCGTGTTCCACTATCCAGAAATCATGTGAAGACAGATACGCAATAAACTCCCCGGCGTTCCAGGCGTGGTAGACACGAAAGCCGGTCCGCTCCATGCCCCAGGTCCGCAGCCTGGCCAGTTTTCCCCCGGCGTGGACAAAGGTAGGAGCAAATAGCCACCCGCCCGGCTTTAAGACTCTCCGAGCTTCCCGCAAAACCCTGTCCGGCTCCGGTAAGATATGCAGTGCATTTGCGATCACCACCACGTCAAAGGTTTCCGAGACATACGGCAGATGGGCGGCGTCCTGCACCGAGAAGTGGAGCCGGGAAGATCCGGTCCGCTTCTTCGCTTCCGCGATCATACTGGAAGAGACGTCGGTGGCCTCCCACAGCCGGACATACGGAGACAGGGGAAAGGATAGCTGACCTGTGCCGGAGGCCAATTCCAGTACATTCATATCCCGGGTAAGATGCGGACGAATGCGATTACAGATTTCTGCATATACCGGTGCTGAGCGCCGCATGAATTTGGTGTAATGTGCGGCCATTCCCTGCCAGAAGTCCAAGTCTGATTTCTTCATAGTGATACGCCTCTTTGCGGGTTAGTTGTTGGTAACTAGAGAATACTCCAAAAGTCTCTGTTCCACAAGCCCTTTTTGATGAAGAAAGCCGCGTTGCAGACCAGACGGCCCGCAACGCGGCTTCCCTGCTATGCTAAGAGTTCCAACAACTGCCGGATGTTTTTCTTGCCGAAGGATACCTGCTCCCCATCATTGACGACCAGGCAGGGAACGCTCATGACCTGATACTTCTCCCGCAGGTCTGGGAAGTGATTCAAGTCATAAACCTGGGCAGTGATATGGGGATTTTCCGCAGCGATCCGCTGGGCCGCTGTCACCAGCCCCGGACATATGGTACAGGAGAGGGAAACCAGAAGCTCTAATTTGATGGGCTTCTGGATGGACTGGATTGCTGCTTTTGTATCTTCATCCAGAGCCTGTCCCGGTCCGGCGGCATTGTAGAGGCCCAGGATGAAGGAGGTGAACTCGTGGCCGCCGGGGACTCCGTGGAAGGCAAGGCCTGTCCAGCCCCCATCCGGCCGACAGACCCGGACACAGGGCAGGTGGTCAATTCCTTCTGTTGGACCTGTTTCCACTGTGAGCTTGCTGCTCTGTGCCGCCAGCTCCTCCATATACTGCTTCAATTCAGCGGAAAGAGGCGTTTCGTCTAGATGCAGCCGCAGGGTCAAAGGCGAGGACATCCGGGCAAATACCGTATGGAGCTGGGCCAGCATATTCCCCGTAAAAAGGGCGCTGCCTGTTTCAGCGGAAGCCGCCGTTTTTTCTGCCCGGCTCACCGGAGCCTTGGGATGTACGCCGGTCTTTTCCTGCATGGCGGCACACAGGCGTTCCAGCTCCGTGGCGGCAAGGGCGCCGTCTCCCACGGCGGTGACGACCTGCCGCAGAGGCTTGACACATACATCGCCGGCCGCGTACAGTCCGTCCGCAGTCGTCTTTTGGCTCCGGTCTGTCAGGATATAGCCCTGGTCATTCAATTCAGCCAAGCCGCGCACCAGCTCCGTGGCTGGCTCATAACCGGCAAAGACGAACACGCCGAAGGTCTCGCCGTCCACCGCACGATGCTCGGTCGATTGGCCGGTTTTGGTATTCCGGTACTGGAGATAGCGGAGGGCGGTGTCGCCGGAAACCTCCTCCACCTCTGTGTTGGTGAGGACAGCGATCTTCTCGTGGTTTCTGGCTGCATCCGCCGTTGCCTGGGCGCAGGTGAAGTCGTCTCCCCGGATCAGAATGGTCACATGGCGGGCGTACTTGGTGAGGAACACGCTCTCCTCCGCCGCGGCGAAGCCGCCGCCCACCACAAAGACATCCTTCCCGGTGAAGAACTCCCCGTCGCAGGTGGCGCAGTAGGCCACGCCCCGGCCGCGGAATTGCTCCTCACCCTGGAAGCCCACCATACGGGGATGGGCGCCGGTGGCCAGGAGAACACCGAAGCACTTCAACTCCCACCGGCCGGTGCGGACGGTCTTTACATCACCGGAGAGCTCCAGCCCGATGACCTCGGCCAGCAAAAATTCAGCGCCGAAGCCCTCTGCCTGCTTTCGCATGGTCTCGGTAAGCTCCGTCCCGCTGGCCCTGCCTACGCCGGGATAATTCACCACTTCCGAGGTAATGGTGATCTGTCCGCCGAAGTGGTCCTTCTCCACGACCACCACCCGGTAGCGGGCCCGGGCCAGGTAGAGGGCGGCGGTGAGCCCAGCAGGACCGCCGCCGATGACCACGACATCGTAAAAATTTGCCGTCTGTTCCATGGTTTAGAGTTGTCCCACCAGATCCAGACTGGGCTTCAGGGTTTCAGCGCCGGGCTGCCACTTCGCCGGGCAAACCTCGTCTCCGTGCTCCGCTACAAACTGGCAGGCCTGCACCTTCCGCAGCAGCTCGTCGGCGTTCCGGCCCACATTGCCAGCGTTGACCTCATAGGCCACAATTTTCCCCTCGGGGTTGACGATGAAGCTACCGCGCTCCGCTACACCGTCGGCCTCAATGTAGACCTCAAAATCCTTCGCCAGACAATGTGTGGGGTCGGCCAGCATGGGATACTGGATCTTTTGGATGCGCTCCGAGGCGTCATGCCACGCCTTATGGACAAAGTGGGTATCGCAGGAAACGGAGTAAATCTCGCAGCCAATGGCCTGGAACTTTTCGTAGAGATTGACTAAGTCCTCCAGCTCCGTGGGGCACACGAAGGTGAAGTCAGCGGGATAGAAGAAAAACACGCTCCACTTGCCCAGTACATCCGCCTTGGCGACGGTGCGGAACGCGTTGTTTTGATAGCACTGGACAGAGAAATCGGCAATTTCTTTTTGAATCAGGGACATAGGAATACCTCCATTCATAATTTCATTTGGTTAGTAATAGCTAACCAAATGAAATTATACAGCTTCACAGGAGAATCGTCAAGCGGCGCTTGGTGATTTCTGAAATAAACTATCATTTCCATCCGATTAACTCTTTCTGAAATTGAGCAGAGCAGGGGCGGCTTACAAAAGCTACAAAAGCCGTCCCCTGCCCTGGTACTCCACTGGAAGATAGTCTGCACACTACTATTTCTCAAGCGTGCCGTCAGTTTTTCTTTCTCGAAAGCTGATACTATATCTGTGTTTGTTCAGCATGGTTTCCTCCTTCCGCAAAAGACCACTCCATGCCAGATAGGAAAAGAGATGACTGGGAGTCCTGTTCCCTTTTATCATCTCTCAATCACGCGCACCACAGCGTCTTGGTGATCTTCCGTCAGAGCGAAGTTAGACTCAAGGCCGGCGGTGATGTAAATATCGCCCTCAGCGGTCACAAAGACCGCCTCGAAGTCGTCGCTCTCCTGCCACAAGGCAGCGGACTTTTCCAATCCCATTACAAACAGGGCGGTGGAAAGCCCATCGCATGCCAGGCCGTTGTCTCCCACAACGGTGACGGAGGTCAGGCCGCTTTCTGCCGGGCGGCCGGTGGCAGGGTCCATGATATGCCAGTAGGTATTCCCGTCCTGCTCGAAATAGCGTTCATACCCGCCAGACGTGGCCATCGCCTGATCCTGAATAGAGAGAACGATCATCGGTGTGCCGCCTCTAGGGTCTTTGACCGCGATCTTCCAGGGATCGCCGTCCGGCCTGCAGCCAACTGTCTGAACATTGCCGCCCAAGTTCAACAAAGCGGAATCCACGCCGTTTTCCCTCAAGTATTGAGCAGCCCGGCTACCAACAAATCCCTTGGCAACGCTGCCCAGGTCAATTTCCATACCGTCCGGCACAGACACGGCGCCGGTTTCGGCGTCATATCGGATCTGTGTGTAATCCACATGGGCCAACAGCCCCTCCAGGGTTTCCGCCTCTGGCACCTGATAGCTCTCCGTGGTGAAGCCCCAGGCCCGCACGACCGGATAAATTGAAATATCCAATGCGCCGCCGGTACGCTGACACATAGCAAGTGCGGACTGCATCAACTCTGCGGCGGAACCTGTCAGTGTACCGGTGCCGGTTTGGTTGATCGTGTAAAGTTCGCTGGTTTCATCCGTCACGGAAACCTTTTCTTCTAAATCAGAAATCAAAGTTTCTACATCTGCCAGCAGAGATTTATTCCCATATATAGTAAGATCCATAACCGTGTCCATAGCAAAAAAAGAATTTGTCTGGGGCTGTTCGGAAACAGTACCTGTACAACCAGCGAACATACATAGAGCAAGGGGAATAATCAGCCAGAACCGCTTCATAGTCTAGCTTCCTCCCGCAGTATAAAGCCAGTCCCCAAAATAGAAACCTCCATTGACAAATCCTCCCTGAGTGTATATACTTCTGCTTTGTGACGGTTAGCAATAGCTAACCATTAGGATAACAGATGGCGCCGGAGCCGTTTTGTTTCACGCTTTGGTTAGCTTATACTAACCATTATGCAAACAAAATAGCCCAATGCAGGACGGTCTGCATTATAACACGGAAAGGAGGCAGTTTTCAACCCGCAATTTCCTGTGTATGGCTTGGAGGCCAGCTTCATTTTCGCCACCTAAAAAATGGTGGCAAGCTGTAAAGGAGGCTAAATGATGAAGAGAGTTCTTCGCAAATTGGGGGCATTATTTTTGTCGGTGTCTATGCTTGCTTCATTGGCTGTCAATGCGGCGGCAGTGGATGCAGGTGCGAATCTGCCGGAGGAAGTAAGTTATGCGGTAAGCGCCAACGCTTATTCCGGATCTATTGGACTAGAGTTTGGCGACGACTACGCTGATTGGATCGATGCCATTAACGGTGTAGAGGTCAATGGTGAGAAATACAACGATGGCAATGATTCCTTTTTCCCTGCCAAACCATATTGGAGGGCTGGAGTCTCTCTGTCGGGAGTCTATAGCAGTTATGCGGGAATTGAACTCTCCGGAGTGGAGGATTCTCCCGCCACAGTTGTGATTTCTGCTGCGGGCTATTCTAACCTGACCGTGGAGCTGACAGCGGGCGGCAACGATGGCTATACCGCAAAAATCAAGGACAGCGGTGATGGCGGCGAAGACGGAGAGGACAGTGGTCCTGCGGGTGAGAAGGAAGTTCCTCCCACGAACTTTACTGCCGGTTCAAATCTCGGTTCCGATTTCAGACTGACTTTTTCATCAAGTGATGCAGCTTGGCTAAACAGCATTACTAATGTCAGTGTAGGCGGCAAGGAGTGGACAAGGACAGACTATTCTACTTCGGTATGGAACAACGAAACGTATTATATTTATGCGGGCGAGTATGACTCTTACTATGTGTTGATCGGTGAGGATTTTCCAGAAAATCCAGCCATCTGCGTTATCTCCGCAGATGGTTATAGCGATCTGACTCTCAAATTAAATAAAGAAAATTACACCGCAGAAGTGGTGGATGGAGCGACAGAGCCGGAAGAAGTGTACTCCATTACAGTGGAAGATGCTGAGAACGGCGCCGTAGCGGTTTCCTCTCAGGAGGCCACAGCGGGGGCCGCCATCACTGTGACAGTCCAGACGAGCAGCGGCTATGAGCTGGATGCGCTGACCGTGAGACAGGATGATGATACAACAGTAAGTACCGAGAAAACCGGAGATGGGTACACATTCGTAATGCCTGCAGGGAATGTGACGGTATCCGCTGCGTTCCGGGCCTCTCAATCCTCTGGTGAATCGAATCCGCCCACGACAGTGACAGCGAAATATAATTATTCGTCAATTTTTACGAGTACTGTTTACCTGGACTTCGGTCAGGATACAGATCCCCAGACCTGGTTGAAAAAAATTACTCAGGTTAGCGTTGACGGAGAAATCTACGAGCGGGAAACATCCCTGAGCATGGAGAGCAAAGCGTGGACTGTTGGTACGGACATAAATAGTGAGACGATGCCGACGGTCCTCCAGATCACGGAGGATTTCACTGCGCCCACTACGGTTGTGATTTCCGCTGAGGGTTACAAGGACCTGGTGGTGCACCTCACGAAGACTGGCAGCGGCAGCGATGCCCAGTATGCTGCTGAGATTGAGAACGGCGGCAGTACGGAACCCGATCCTGAACCTGGGACGGAAATTTCACTCAGCCAAATCAAAATTGCGGATGATGCCGGAATCATGCACGCATACCACTGGTATTTTACGTTTGAAGATGCATCGGGTTATATTGCCGCGATCACCTCTGTGTCGGTGAATGGCGTGCCCTGGGAAGTGAAAGATATTGAACCTTCCGCTGGCGGCACATATTACGCGGATGTAGAAAATAACCGCCTGGTGTTTGCAATCAATAACTTCAGCAGCTCTGGACCGGATACCCTGAAGAGCGGCGATGTTATCACGATTGCGGCTGAGGGCTATGAGGCACTGGAATTCAAGTTTGTACTTGATCAGAATGGAGAGAATCCCTCTGTTGAGGAGAACGACGGACAGGGGGATCACTATGAGCTCCATGTGAAGCTGGTGGGCTCTTTCGAGGCTGCCATCGTGGGCCAGGAAGATTATGACGGCGTTTCCGGCGCAACTGGCGGATCTTCCACCAATAAAAACAGCGATGTCACCGTTTACGGGGCGTTGGTGGAAAAAGGAACCGAGCCCGGCGAAGATGACTGGGACGAACTGGATCACTACTCCTCCGATATCAACATTGATGGAAGCAAGTGTTTTGTTTCTATTGTCCCGGACGTAGCGAACGGGACGCCTGAAAGCAGCGAGAGCGGTATGGAGGGCGTCTACATGACGATTAGCAGCGCCCTGACTCTGAGCGGCACACCGAAAGACCCGGGCAGCTATCTGATATCCATTACTGTGGCTGACAATCAGGGGCACACGGCTACCAGCAACGCACTGCCGTTCCGGATCTATACCGGAGAAGAAGCCCTAGCGGAACGGCTACAGCTGGAGAACTTGAAGCAGACGCAGGACGGCAGGTATATGTGGGACATCATGGAGCCCTGGGCCATTAAGAACTTTGGCAGCAATGTGGCTGGAGAGGAGAACAGTGTCCGTGTCCCAGCAGCGGTGAAAGCCTGGTATGGCTCCCACACCAGCGGCACATACGGTTATCTCGGCTATGACATCCCCTGGGATGATGTGCTGGCGGATAAAATTCCCCAGACACTCTATATTCCCAGCGGCTGCGATCTGACCTTTGTAAATATGGAGATCCTCAGCAGTGTCCGCATCGTGGTAGAGAACGGCGGCAAGCTGACTCTCCAGGACTCCGTGGTACAGGGCATCATCGAGGTCGAGGACGGCGGAACCTTCTCTATGAATTATAACGGCTATGGCGGCCAGGGCGAATTTTTGGTTGGCTCCTCTCTTTGCGGGCAGCTGCGTCTGGAGGACGGAGCAATTCTGGAGAATGCCGCTATCTACTCCCATATCAACTACCTTGCCAACGGCAACTTGGCAGACCGCACCAGCAATGAACCCGTGGTGGTTGCCGCCGGAGATGTGACCGTCCAGGGTCAAGTATTCATTCAGGGTGATGAAGCGGGAGACAACAAAATTGGACAGACCGGTCTGAGAGTGCGGAATGGAACGCTGAAGGTAGAGGACGGCGCAGTGCTGGTCGTCTATGGCGGAGACGCAAAAGTACAGCTCTACCCCACCAGCGGCACTGCTGTTCAGTTAGACAACGGTACAATTACCGGAGACGGTAAGGTGGTGGCGGTTGCTGGCCAAGCGTTCTGGGGAGATGGAGGTACAGCAGTTTCTGGAACTGGCACGATCTCCACCAATCAGGCGTTTTTACAGGGCGCGACCGCTTCAACCTCCAATAACGCAGAAGCAGGCAAGGCTGTCAGCGGAAATATTTCCGTCACCAGCCCCAGCCGGCATGTGGAAGATGGTACAGTTATTGAGACCCTGGAGCCCGATCCTTTAGAGGCACTTTATTGGAAGAGTGGTATTGACCCTGCGCCTCCTCTGGATAAGTTTACTACCGCAGCGGTACTTACATACAATGTCGCGCTGGACGGTTCCATTGCCGACGGTATTGTTACCGTCGGCACCTCCGCCGCGGCGGAGGGCGATAAAGTTCTGGTCCAGCCTGGCAAGGGCTATGAGCTGAGCGCGGTAACGGCGAAGACCTCCAGTGGAGTCCCCATTGAAGTTACCGTGATCGGCGGTGTACATACATTTATCATGCCTGCCGCTGATGTGGGTGTGTCCGCCGATTATGCAGCTATCCGCTATGGAATCACCTATCATCTGAACGGCGGCGTGAACGCCTCCCAAAACCCGGCTACCTACACAGTGGAAGATAAAGTTGTGCTTCAGGCCCCCACCAAGACGGGGACTTCCTTCTTGGGATGGACCTACGAGGGTGTGACGGAGCCTGTCAGGGAAGTCGTAATCCCTGCGGGCAGCACCGGCAATAAGAGCTTTACCGCTCACTGGGAGAACGAAACGGCGCCCACACTTTCTATTGAAGCAAGCGCCACATCCCTGCGGGGCGGCGGTACTGTGACTCTGACGGTGAGTGGTGCTGCCGGCGATCTGTCTGTGAAGCAAACGGACGACCAGGGCAGCGCGGAAAAGACGTTGCTTGCCGGAGCGGATGGCACCTATTCTGCAAGCCTGCCGAACCAGACAGCCACCTACACGTTCACCGCGACCGCGGAGAACGGGACCGCACAATGCACCGTGTCTGTGACGCGTAAGAGCGGCGGAGGCTCCTCCGGCGGCGGTTCTTCTTCTGGCGGTTCCTCCACGACGACCACCACCGAGAAGAACGATGACGGCAGCACAACCACGACGGTTACGAATAAGAATACCGGGACTGTCACGGAAACCACGAAATATGAGGACGGCTCCACCCTGGTGGTAAAGAGCGAAAAAGACGGCACCGTGACCACCACGGAAAACCGCGCCGATGGCGTCAAAATCAGGGTCGTGGACGAGCCGGGCGAGGATGTGAAAGTCACCGTCACTGTTCCCCAAAATGTGGATGAAACTATTGTAACGGTCCCTGTTGATGTGGATTACGGTATGGTGGCTGTGGACGCGGATACCGGAGAGATCATCAGCTTGTCCGTTCCCACTGAGGACGGGATGTTGGTGCAGGTGGATAAGACTACAGACTTGCTCATTGTAGACAACGCCAAGGAGTTTGAGGATACGGACGGACACTGGGCGGAGGATGCCATTGATTATGCAAGTGCCCATGAGCTCTTCGCCGGTACGACTGAGGATACCTTTGCGCCTGACAACACGATGACCCGTGCCATGCTGGTGACAGTTCTGGCCCGGTTTGATGGACAGGATACCACCGGCGGCAACGTCTGGTATGAGTCGGCTATGGCCTGGGCCAAGGAAAACGGTATTTCCGACGGCAGTAATCCCAACGGCCAGATCACCCTGGAACAGCTTGCGACGATGCTGTACCGGTATGCTGTGCAAGAGGGCTACGATGTCGGGCAGGATGACGCAGAGATTCAGGAATTTGCTGACTATGGTGACATTTCTGAATACGCGCGGGAAGCTATGGCCTGGGCGGTGGACACTAGGCTTATCAACGGAACCAGCGACACCACACTCTCCTCCAAGGGGAACGCAACTCGGGCTCAGGTTGCCACCATCCTCATGCGGATGTGCGAGAATATTGTTGAGTAAGACAATGCGCTTTGGGGGAGGGCTGTTGTGTCTGCTCTTTCATGAGATTCAGAGGAATAGAATGGCTCGACCCTAACCCAACTAAGCGGCGCAGCATACTTCTTCGTATGCTGCCCCGCTTTTGGCTTTTATTAAGAGGTGTTTATGTCGCCGCCGGTTGTTCTGTTTCATCGTCCGGTTAGGCCGGCTTCAACGTAACCGTCAAAGGTAGGGACGGATTAAAAGGCGAAGAGGTTATGAGATATTAATTCTCGTTTTGTGAGGTGCCGGGAACCAGGGGCGCGTGGGAATTGAAACGCCAGGCAAAGCTGGAGCATTGGAGGGCGCAAATCATAGACTGCCACAGCAGCGGTATGAGCGTAAGGGGGATGGTGTGCGGAACACAATATTTTGACAAAGACGTACTACCGCTGGGAAAAGAAAATCCTTTCGTCGGCAGCCGCGGAACTTGTGCCCACAGATTCAGTAGCGCAGCTACCGGCAGCCTTGTAGAACTCCCATTGCTGCCTGAGCGGCAGACGGTGGGTGGAGTGGTTGCCAGCATTCAGAACGGAAAAGGGAAAGCAGACAACTATTCAGGTGCGGACACGGTCGTAGTGAGGACGATTTGCCAGGTACTGAAATCATGCTGGCCTGCCCTGTCTGCGGCACAGCCATGATGGAGATTGGAAAGGACGTCTGGCGCACAGTTGCTTGACGTTTACGAAGAATCCCTTTTTAGACAAGTCTGTACTGAAATAATCAATCGCCGTCTGATTCAGGTGTCACCGCTGGGCTGTTCTGTCGTAGCGGCAGAAC